>CAZSFB010000104.1:0-8411 GCA_964606035.1 uncultured bacterium
GTTAAGACTATGCATAGCCAGTCAAAAATGAAATGCCCCGGCAACACCGGGGCACTTCTTCGGGCAGCCTGAATAGAGGATCAGGCGTTCGTCTGGGGCGGTGCCGATTCAGCCGCCGGAGCCTCGCCCGCTTGCGATTCACCCTCCGGACTCGCCTGAGGCGTATTAATCTCAAGCAGCCGCTTGAAGGCCTCATTGCCGCGTCGCTGCCGGATTTTTGCGGCACGTCCGGAGAGATCACGCAGGTAGTAAAGCTTGCCGCGGCGGACTTCGCCTTCCTGCTTTACTTCGATTTTCTCGATCCACGGCGAGTGGAGCGGGAACGTACGCTCAACACCCACACCGAAGGACACTTTGCGTACTTTAAAAACGCGCTGAAGACCACGACCGCTGCAGGCGATCACGATTCCCTCGTACACCTGGACCCGCTCTTTGTCGCCTTCCTTGATGCGGGTATGGACACGTACCGTGGAACCTGGACGGAAATTCTCCTTGACCCGCTTGCGTTTGCCGGACTCTTTCAGCCGCTCACGCTTGATCTGTTCAGCTTCGATTTTCTGGATAATGGCGTTAGTAGACATGACACTTTCCCGGTCTATAGCGGCCCCTCACCCTGTCGGCGTGGCCGCCTATGAAGGCGCGTGTGTTTGCATGGAACCCCGGTCAAGTCAAGCGACTAACTCCAGCCAGAAAACATCAGGGGTTTCAGGCAGTTAAAAGAGAACCACAAGGCCATTTCTGGACCGTTACCGCCGGAATCCGAGGGCTTCCAGGAAGTTAATATCGGCCGGGCTAAGCAAACCCGCAGCCACGGCATTCCGGATAAGATCCGGACGGCGGTCAAAAGTCCGACGCAACGACATTTCCCGTCTCCACCGGCTGATCCGTTGATGGTCTCCCGACAACAGCACTTCCGGAACTGGAACTCCCTCGACCGTTTCCGGTCGCGTGTAATGGGGTCCCTCCAGCAGACCATCCTGGTGACTCTCCGCCCGCAGGGAATCCTCATTGCCGAGAACACCCGGAATCAGTCTGACTATCGAATCCGTGATGCACATAGCGGGGAGTTCTCCACCTGTCAGCACAAAATCCCCGACGCTGATTTCTCTCGCTCCAAGAAGGTCAATCGCACGCTGATCAATACCCTCATAGTGACCACAGACAATAACCACGCGGCTGCTCCCCAGATAGGTCCGTGCGCTCGCATCCGTCCACTGTTCTCCGGAAGCCGATGGGATGAGAACCGGAGTACCTGCAGGCAGATGAAGCTCGCCAACCATCCGTAGGACCGGCGGAGCCTGAATTACCATACCGCCCCCGCCTCCGAAGGGATGGTCATCAATCCGGCCATGCCGGTTGCCCGCTTGATCGCGAAGTTGGTGAAAGTGGATTTTGGCAAAGCCCTTGTTTGCGGCACGGCCGAGAATCGAATGTTCCCGCCATCCGGTGAATGCTTCAGGAAACAGGGTGATTATGTCGAAGCAGATCACACATCACTCCGGTTTGTCATCTGGTTCCGGCTCAATGATCGCCCGCTCCGGCACGACAATTTCCCCTGATTCCACCCTGACCTCCGGGAGGAACAGAGCCACATACCGTTCACTTCCAATAACGCCGTAACATTGTCCAGCAGGATTAATATAGAATCCGGCAACTTTGCCAATAGCCGCCTCACCACTGTCAATCCGGACCGGAAGATTCCGTAGGTCCTCAAGATAAAGCCCCTCGGGCAACGCATCCCTGGGGATCAGCAGCGTTGCATTCCGGAAGCGCTCGGCGGCTTCTACCGTATTGATACCCTCAAAATAGACCTGAAAAAGCCCCCCCACAGGAGCCACCCGCGCAACCACGAGTTCCGACTCATCGCCATTCTCGCAAACAACACGCAATGTAACGCCCGGACGAAGGTTCTCGTCCGAACCGCTCCAGATTATGGTCTTGATAGCCCCTTTGAGACCGTGGGGTTTTACAGTTTTCCCGAGTTCGATGAACCGGGCAGATCCAGACGCGTCAGGCGTCGCTTTCTGGCCCTTCATCACCATTATCGCTGTCGTCTTCGTCGTCGCCCTCGTCACTGTCTGCATCGGCATTGCCAGTGTCGATCTCGTCTACATTACCTTCGGGACGATCCGGCTCTATTATCTCCAGCTCCGCCTGTATCCTCATGCGGGCGGCCAGCGCATTGACCATGGCACGCAGGGCGCGCGCTGTGCGGCCATTTTTCCCGATCACCTTGCCGAGATCTGACGGATCCACGTGCAGTTCAAATAGCTGGAACCGGTCACCCTCCTCTTCACGCTCATGCTCTTCAACCCTGACGGCATCCGGCATGGCAACGAGATCACGAACGATCTCCGAAATCATGACCCGCATCGCATCGGGCGGAGGTGGCGGAGACTGCCTGACAGGCGTTTCAGATCCATTGTCGTTCGGTTCGATGGCGTCGCTCATGGCTTCCCGGTCTCCTAGTGAAATTTTCTGTTAAGCAATGCGGCCGCGCAAGTGGCGCGGCCGGCAACTGGATCACGCCAGAGGGCTCAGTTCGGTAACTGCACACCCTGCTTCTTCAGCAGTGTGCGCACGGACTCCGACGGCTGCGCACCCTTCGAAAGCCAGTACTGGATACGCTCGGTATTGAGCGTCGTTCCCTTCTGGGTGCCAGTCGGAATATGGGTCCCGAGGATCTCCAGATGGCGGCCATCCCGCGGATGGGTCTTGTCGGCTGCCACGATACGGTAGGCGGCCCGGTTTTTGTTGCCACGACGGGTCATTCTAATTACAACCATGAGACTTGCTGACTCCAACTGCCCAAGCCCGCATTTCAATCGACTGCGAACCAAGGGAAAATCCAATAATTACAGATAGTTCCGGATAGCCACCTCACCGGCAGCTTCCCGGGACGGACTTCCATATAAGAATTCCGGAGCGATTTCAAGACCTTCCCGGATATCTACGGCAGGCAGTTCAGAAGCTGCCCATTCCAGGAAAACCGCCGCCCGTACCTCCCCGCTGCTGCATCATCCGCATGATGTCGCCCGGCCCCATCTTATTCAGCTGCTTCATCATTTTCTTCATCTGGACAAAGTTCTTCAGGAGCTTGTTCACGTCGTTCAAGTTTGTGCCGCTGCCAGCCGCGATACGTTTCCTGCGATTGCCATTTATGAGCGTGTGATCAGCCCGCTCCTGCTTCGTCATGGAGTTTATGATGGCCATTGTCCGCTTGAGTTCATCCTCGGCACCCTGGAGCTGTTTTGCCTGTTTGAACAGGCCGCCAAGCCCAGGGATCATGCCCACAACCGACGAGAAACTGCCCATCTTGTTCATCTGGAGCATAGCATCGCGGAAATCCTCAAGATCGAACTCGTTGGAAACAAGCTTTTTCTCTATCCTTTTCGCCGTATCCTGATCGATCGCCTTCTGGGCTTTCTCCGACAGCGTCTGGAGATCACCCATGCCCAATATCCGCTGGGCAATCCGGCTCGGATGGAACGGCTGTAGTGCCTCCATCTTCTCGCCAGTACCGACGAACTTTACCCGTGTACCAGTCACCGCCTTGATGGAAAGCGCCGCACCACCACGGGCATCGCCATCCATCTTGGTGAGGATCACCCCATCAAGATCCAGCCGGTCGTGGAACTCCTTGACAACGTTCACGGCCTCCTGGCCAGTCATGGCATCGGCAACAAAAAGGATCTCATGGGGCTTGAGGGTCTGCTGGAGCCGGTCGAGCTCCTGCATCAGCTCTTCATCAATCTGAAGGCGACCCGCGGTATCCACCAGTACCGTGTCGTAACCCTGCTTAATGGCCTCATCGACTGCCTTCTGGGCCTCGGCCACAGGGTCTGCCCCTTGGGCGGGGGTTTCATGAACCGGCACATCGAGCTGCCGGGCAAGGGTTTTCAACTGGTCGATGGCGGCGGGACGGTATACGTCCGCGGGAACCAGATAGGGTTTCCTGCCCAGATCGTCCTTCAGATAACGGGCCAGTTTGCCCGTGGATGTCGTCTTGCCGGAGCCCTGAAGGCCCACCATCAGGATGATTGCCGGAGGGGCGACCTTGAGGTTCAGTTCCGGATCACCGCCCCCCAGCAGTTCAACCAGTTCGTCATAGACCAGTTTCAAAAAGAGATCGGACGGCTCAATCCCTGTAGGGACGTCCAGCCCGAGTGATTTTTCCCTTAACCGCTTGACCAGATCACGAACGACGTGAAAATTGACGTCGGCTTCAAGAAGACTCGTTCGGACCTGTCCCAGAACCTCGTCAATATTCTTCTCAGAAAGCCGTGCTTTTCCCGTCAGGGTTCGGACGGCAAGGTTCAGACGGTCACTCAGGGATTCGAACATGATCAGCCTCTGCTCTTATCTAACTACAAGAAACACCCGCTACCGGGGGCCGGTAACATTGATCAAACGCCGGTGGATTGACAATAGCCTTAAGGCTGTCCTTGTGTGCGGACTGATGACTTCGGCCGGATGCTTTTACGCCGCAGATCAGGGCCGGCGCCTTGAGGAGAAGATCCTTCGCATTGAAAAGGACCGAATGGATCCCGGCACGCTTGACCGGAGGCTCTCAAATCTCGAAGCCCGGAGCGAACAGTTCCGCGAGGATATCGACGGCCTCCGGAAGGTGCTTCAGGAGCAGATGCAGGTGATTGAGATCATCCGCCAAAACCAGGAAAGCAGCATGATGGAGCGATCCGTGCTTGAGAACCGGGTCCTTCAGCTTGAGGACCGGGTCAAATCTGATCAGGCGCGCGTGGCTGCGCTCGAAAAGGCAACTGGCGCCAAGCCCCACACACGAAAGCCAGGCTTGGATATTGGTACCAGTATCACACCCTCTATCGCGTCCGAGATCCCAGCCGGTAACGCCGCTTTCGGAGTAATTGTTGCCAATATCCAGGCCGGCGAATGGGTCAAGGCCCATGAGGGAATCGAGGCCGTCCTGGCCCGTGACCCCTCACCGCGAGAACGGGCGCAGGCTCAGCTCCTCCTGGGACACCTGCATTTCCGCCAGAAATTGTACAGTGATGCAATCCTCGTCTTTGATGAAGTTGCCAAGAAGTATCAGGACTTCCCCGAGGCCGCCGAAGCCCTTTATTTCGAGGCGAAAGCCTTTCAGGAAAAGGGGAACCGGGATACGGCATCGGCCTTCTACAAGAAACTGATAAAACGCTATCCCGACTCCCCCTTCAAGGCCAAGGCCCAAGCCGATCTGAAGCTGCTTGGAAGCTAAGCTGTACGCCGGGTTTTCCTTCAGGTTCCCCCGTTGTAGGGTGCCCGCCGATGCTCCTCCTCGGGATAGAGACCTCCTGTGATGAAACGGCTGTTGCCTTGCTGTCAGATGGCAAGGTCACCGCGTCCCTCGTCTATTCGCAAATTTCCGATCACGTACAGTGGGGCGGCGTTGTACCAGAAGTGGCCGCCAGAAAGCATCTGGAGAAGCTGCCGGTGCTTTACAGGAAGCTTCAGGAACAGACCGGATTCAACCTTGCATCCCTCGACGCGATTGCAGTGACGAGCGGCCCGGGACTCATCGGGTGTCTGCACGTGGGCCTCAACTTCGGCAAGGCCCTTTCCTTCGCGTCCGGCACCCCCTTATACGGCGTCACCCACCTCGAAGGCCATCTGGCATCCCTCGAGTTGACGCCTGATGCTCCGCCACCCCCCTGGATCGCGCTTCTGGTCTCCGGAGGGCACACGAGTCTCTATGTCGTGAACGAGACAGGTTCCTGCCGGCTGGTCGGAGCGACCCGTGACGATGCCGCCGGCGAGGCGTTCGATAAGGGTGCTAAAATACTGGGGCTAGGCTATCCCGGTGGACCCGCCGTCGATCGCGCGGCAACGGGCGGCAACCCTTCCAGATGGCCCCTGCCCGTCTCTCGAATGGCAGATAAACCGTACGATTTTTCCTTTTCCGGCCTGAAAACGGCCCTTCTCTATAAGCATCGGGAGGTAACCGCCACCGCCGGTCGGCCACTCGATGAGATGGCAATCCGGGATTTTGCCGCTTCGCTTCAGGCCGCCATCGTAGATGCCCTGCTTGGCCGTTGCGTCCGTGCCGCCGTCGAATTCGGAATCCGTACGATCGTCATTGCCGGTGGTGTGGCTGCGAATTCGCGGCTCCGCGCGGAAGCGGAACGGCTGGAAAAGCAAGGCTACCAGTTTGTATTTCCCCCCATGTCATTCTGCACTGATAATGCCGCCATGATCGCCCGTAACGCTTACAATCGCCTCCGTAAGGGCGAGAAGCCCGATGGCCTATCCATTACTCCAAGGGCGCGATGGCCCGTAAACGATACTCTTCCGGATTCCTCACCAGTTCCCCGGCGGGTAAAGCCCAGGACGGGCCGCTAGAACCCGGACATCAGCTTCTACAGCCATTACCGGCTAACTAGAAGCGACAAGACCCCCCCATGCCATCCAGACAGAAGCCATTACCTCCAGACGGATTCCGGCCATCACGCCGGCTAGGCCAGAACTTTCTGGTGGACCGCAACATCTCCGCCAAGATTGCCGCCTTGGCCCTCACCGGAGCACCAGAAGGAACTCCCATACTCGAAATCGGTCCGGGACAAGGCGCACTCACGCGCGAACTGATTGGTCAGGGAGCAATGGTCACTGCCATCGAGGTGGATTTTCGGCTGGCAGAGGCACTACCTTCGCTGTTGCAGAAACCCATCGAGATTGTCCGGGAAGATGCCCTGAACATTGACTGGAAACATTTCCTTCCTGAACGGGGAATCCGCCGGATCGCAGCAAATCTTCCGTACTCGATCTCCACCGAGATTTTATTCTCGCTGATTGAGTCAGCCGCATGCTGGGACCTCGCCATTGTCATGCTTCAGATGGAAGTTGCTAACCGATTGGCCGCCCGGCCCGGTTCAAAAGACTATGGTGCCCTGTCGGTCGCCATGCAGCTTCAATGTGAAGTACGAACCGCCTTCCGGGTACCCCCCACCGTCTTCCGTCCGGTACCAAAAGTCCGTTCCGCCGTCGTGGAGATGAAAACGCGACCCGGCGCCGCGTGCCGCGCAACTGCCCTGGAACGCAGCCGGATTATCCGGGGTGCGTTCGCCTACCGCCGCAAAACAATCGCGAATTCACTCGAACGGTCTCTTTCCATGGAAAGCGGGGAGGTAAGAAACTTACTGCTTGATGCCGGGGTAGACCCGGTAAGCCGGGCCGAAATCCATGAACCGGCCGTATTCATTCGCCTTTACGAAGCGTGGAAACAGTGGGCTCATCAAACAGGGAGCGCTGGCCCGGAATCTCGTTCTCGAACTTCTCCAGAATGAGATCAATCCCTTGACGGATATATTCAGCCATGGCGACCTTGGTCCGTTGGGAAAGCGCCTTAAGCTGCTCTTCCTGTTCACGGGTAATGTAGATGGTCGTAACGACCTTGTTTGAGGCCATGGCAGTCCGGTCCCTTGCAGGGATGTGGGCGATATGAATATATGGCAATTGCCATACGTCGTCAATACCCCTTGTCATTTCAAATAGTTAGTGGTTTTTTACCCCGATGCGGGTAACTTTACGCCTGATGGCCCGTTCTTTTGGCAGGATGGATACCTTGACTGTTCCAATGGATTTTCCCTCCCCAGAAATCGGCTCAAAGCCCATGCCTTCTCCGGCAATTCCGGTCGAAGCACTGTGGATGAAAATGTCCGGACCGCTTGCCCGATACGCTGGGAAGATGCTCGGTGCCCAAGCAGCCGGAGAAGATACTGTTCAGGACGTATTCGGCCGTTACTTGGAGAAAAGGCCCATATTCGCACTGCTCGTCCAGCAGGAAGCCTGGCTCTGGAGGTCCGTCCGGAACGCCGTACTCGATATACTCAGGAGCAAACGCCACCGGATAACCGACTCCTTGGACGATCTCAGAAGCCCGAACACTCATACAGACCGGACCTGTTACGAACCTTCCGACGGGAACCCTGACCCCGAGTGTGTGGCCAGCAACCGTGAAACACTCCGGCTAGCCCAGGCTGCCTTTGAAACATTGAGCCGGGACGATCGTGATATCCTCTGGATGTCCGAAGTCGAGGGGCTGGAGGTTAGTGATCTGGCCGCCATTTACCGCCGCCCAGCCACACTCGTAAAGGTTCGGCTGCACAGGGCCCGCAAAAGACTCCGCGCCGGGATCATGAAGAAGGAGGTCCCTGAACATGGATGATTCCAGCCGCAAAGACCCGGATGAACTGATCCAGACCTACTTCGATGCGGAGAAATCACGGCCTGCCGCGCCGCTCTCCCCGTCACGGCTGGCCCGCGCCCGGATCAGTGCAGAATCCCGCCGGAAAGAGTCCGCACCAATCTGGAAGATCGGCATCTCTGCCGCAGTGGCCGCCCTTGTTCTCGCTATCGTGGTGCCACGGCAAAAGGATGTTCCGCTTGAAGCCCTGGCGGAT
>CAZSFB010000105.1:0-3631 GCA_964606035.1 uncultured bacterium
AACGTCCCGCGTATTCCAGTTTATCCTGGCATTTCTTGGATCTAGCGCAGCCCAGAAGGGTGTCATCTGGTGGGCAGGTCATCACCGCGACCACCACCGTTACTCCGACCAGCCCGAAGACATCCATTCTCCGATTCAGCGGGGTTTCTGGTACTCTCATATGGGATGGATCCTTGGCGCGGAATATGACGGCGTGAAATATCACAACATGAAGGATTTCGAGAACTATCCGGAGATCCAGTTCATCCAGAAATACTGGCTGCTGGCGCCGGTGTTCTGGGGAGTGCTGTTTTTCCTTGTGGGCGGACTGCCCCTCCTCATGTGGGGATTCTTTTTCTCCACGATGCTCCTCTACCACGGCACGTTCACGATCAACTCACTCTCACATGTTTTTGGCCGTCGCCGTTACAAGACTACCGACACAAGCCGCAACAACTGGTTTCTTGCGCTGCTCACCATGGGCGAAGGCTGGCACAATAACCATCACTACTATCAGGCCAGTGTCCGGCAGGGATTTTTCTGGTACGAGGTCGATCTCTCGTACATGATCCTCAAGTTCCTCTCATGGTTCGGGATCGTCTGGAATCTCAAAACTCCGCCGGAGCGGGTTCTCCACCAAAACCTCTATAGCCCGGAAGAGCTAAAGGCCTGGGATCCAAAGGCTACACTGCTGAAGCCGGCCCACGGCATCAACTAGTCACTGCCACTCCAAAGAAAAGGGCGGTCCGGTCAAGACCGCCCTTTTCTTTGATAATAAGAGTCCGGCAGCAATGGACTACTTCTTAGCCATTGCCTCTTCAGCCATGCGCTTGTACAGAAGCGCTTCCTTGTGGGCTGCATCCTGTTTCAGGATCAGGCCTGCTGCTTTGGCGGATTCAGAATATTCCCCTGCAGCATACAACGACACTGCAAGATTAAGAGTCGCCAGCGGGTAGTTCGGATTCAGTCCTTGGGCAACTTTTAACTGTTCGATAGAGCGGGCTGTTTCGCCATTTTCCCTGAGAGCAATTCCAAGCCGGGTCTGGATATCAACAAACATTGGACGCAGCCTGACCGCCTTCTCATACTCTTGGATTGCCTCTCCATATTCTCCGAGGCTCCTGTAAACATCCCCCAGTTCGGCATGCATGTTCGCCAGCTTCGAAAGCACCAACGGATCAAGACGCCCTTGCCCCGCTTTCGATGCCGTCTTCAGCGCATTCTGATAAACTTCATGGGCCCGCTGGTAATGGCCCAGATCATTCAGGATCACCGTCAGGTTCAGCGCGGCTTCCATGTAATTGGGATTTATTTCCAGCGACTGTTCCAGATACCTGACGGCCTGTTCGAACTTGCCCTTGGAGTGAGAAATTACACCGAGCATGTAATAAATATCCGCAAATTTACCGCCACTCTTGGCAAGATTTTCCAGAAGCGGCTCCGCCTCGTCATACTTCTTGGCATCAAAGGATGCCTTCGCCTGCAGATAAATGGATTTGGTTTCTGCGTCCATGAGTTCTTCAGTCCTTGCGTGGCCTGCAGGCAACCTTCAAACGGTTACAGACAGGGCCACAGATTGGGGGTCATTTATGGACAGTTATAGCGGAGGGCAGAGGCCGATGAAAGCGTCAGTTCTGCAGGACCGGAGCCTCTGAAGCAGGCTGAGAAGTCTGAAGCAGGTCCAGAATCGCCAACTGCAGCTTGGCCCGCCGGTGAACCTTGGCCTGTGTTGCGTCTGCATTCGGATACGCCAGAAAAAGAACATACGCATCCATGAACTTCACGTCATCCGGGTTCCGGAACCATTCGGACGGCGCTGACAGGGCCCGGCTATAGAAATCCCGGGCCTCCGCATATTCGCCCAGAGCCTGATGCGACATGCCAAGCCGGAGAAGTGCCCAGCCGATCAGTGGATGTTCCGGAAACTGCTCAACAAGTCCCCGGTAACGCCCGATTGCAGCCCGATACTCGCTTCGACGGTAATAAAAATCGCCGACGAATGCCTCCTGTTCTCCGATCTCCAGGTTGACCCGGCGCAACTCATCTCCAGCCCCCAAGGCCTCGGGCGTTCCCTCGTAATCCCTTTGGAGCGACACATAGGCGTCCCTGGTATTCAATGCTGCCGAAGGGTCCTGATCCGCCTTCAGAATCTGCCGGGAATAGCACTGGGCCTTCCGAAGCTGGGCATATGCCCCTTCCTCGCGGTACGCGGGATGGCTCTTGACGAATTCGTCATAGTATACGAGCGCTTCAGTGAACATTTCGTCTTCGAAATAAGTATCCCCAATCCGGAGCAGGGCCAACGGGGCCTCTTTGGAAACGGGAAATTTCGTCCGGATCTCCTGAAAAACCTTTCGGGTGTCTTCAGCATCATAAGACCAGTGGGATAACGGGTGATCACCCCATTTCCAGTTAGCCGGATTCCAGCGGATACCGCGACGGTAAAATTCCATGCGTTCCATTCCCTCGGCATAGAGTTTCTCTGCCGTAAGCATCAACCCGGCGCAATGGTTTTTCCGCTCCCGCGCCCGGTCCAGCTCACCCTGATACGCGGGGTAGTTCACCAGATTGGCAATGAATTCATCATAGTATGTGTACGCCTCGCTCCAGTTTTCATCGAGATAGTAGGTATCGGCGATTCTCAGTGTGGCGAGGGGCACGAGCTGAGATGCCGGAAACCGCCGCCGGAGTTCCGTGAAATATTTACGCGTTTCACCAGTTTCGAGACCCCACTTGGGCGTCTGGTACCATTTCGCCTCATGCGATTTAAGGCGGTTCATTCCCATATCATAAAGCTGCTCAGCAGTTGCACCCTCCATAGACTTGCTGGCGCAACCGCTCACAGCCTGCGTCAACAGGGCAGCAACAAGGATGAACAATGAGGACCGAATGCGGTTCACCGTATACACTTCTCCCGCAAGACTCCTAACGCCCCCAGTCGGCTGGCGCAACCAGCCGCGTCCCTTGTTCCGGAACTCATGAAAATCCTCATCATCGGAGCGCTCACACTTGCCCGCCGGTTCTGTCTGGTACACGCTGAATGAATCATCATTCAGTTTCTGGATCTCCGGGAACTGCCAGGCAGGGAGAACACGTCATGTCTGAAAAACTCATCATCGCCAACTGCAGCGGATTCTATGGGGACCGGCTCTCGGCCGCCCGCGAGATGGTTCAGGGCGGGCCCATCGATGTTCTCACTGGCGATTACCTCGCCGAACTGACCATGGCGATTCTCTTCAAGAACAAGATCAGAAATCCCAAGGCGGGCTACGCCGGCACGTTTCTCAAGCAGATGGAAGAAGTGATGGGCGAGTGCCTCCAGAAGAATATCCGGGTTGTCACCAACGCCGGCGGGCTGAATCCGCGCGGCATGGCCGAAGAACTGGAGAATATGGCAGTCAAACTCGGCCTCAAGCCAAAAATTGCGTTTATTGAGGGTGATGACCTCATCCGGCGCCTTCAGGAACTATATGCCCAAGGGGAACCCCTCACGCACATGGACAAGGGAATCCCCCTGAAGGATGCAAAGGCAAATACCGTCACAGCCAATGCGTATCTCGGTGGCTGGGGCATCTGCGAAGCACTGAAGCGCGGGGACGATATCGTAGTGACCGGACGTGTTACCGATGCAGCAGTGGTCGTGGGACCGGCC
>CAZSFB010000105.1:3641-8388 GCA_964606035.1 uncultured bacterium
TGGCGGTTCAACTGGAAACGCGACGACTGGGACCGGCTGGCTGGAGCCGTTGCTGCCGGTCATATCATCGAATGTGGCGCACAGGCGACGGGTGGAAATTACTCGTTCATTGACGAAGTCCCCTCTTACCGCGACATCGGCTTCCCGATCTGTGAAATGCACGAGGATGGCTCTTTTGTTATCACCAAGCATCCGGGCACTGGGGGCGTAGTTTCCGTTGGTACCGTGACTGCCCAACTGCTTTATGAGATTCAGGGGCCCCGTTATTTCAATCCGGACGTGATCGCCCGGTTTGACACCATGGCTGTCACCCAGGAGGGCCCTGACCGTGTTCTGGTGAAAGGAACCAAGGGCGAGCCGCCCCCTCCGACCACCAAGGTCTGCGTGAACAATCTCGGCCCATTCCGTAACTCCATGACCGTGCTGCTCACCGGTCTTGATATCGAGAAAAAGGCGAAAATCATCGAGGACTCATTCTTCCATGCTGTTGGTGGCCGGCAACAGTTCCAGACTGCTGAGGTCAAACTGCTCAAGACCAATCATGAAGACCCTGCCACCAATGAACAGGCGTTTGCCTACCTCCGCATCAACGTGATTGATCCGAACCCGAAAAAGGTGGGGAAGGCCTTTTCGTCGAAGGTTGTTGAACAGGCACTTGCGAGCATTCCGGGCTTCACAATGACGGCTCCTCCTGGTGACGAGATGCCGACCGTCGTTTACTGGCCGGCCCTCGTCTCAAGTGACAAGATCCGACAGAAAGTGTTTGTTGGCGGCGAGGAATTAAACGTCGAAGCCGTTCAGGCACCATCGAATCCGCCGGAAATCAGGGCCTCAGCCGCTGCGGTTCCCGCAACACCGCAGGGCAAGCGGGTCAAGAAGGCTCTGGGGAGAGCTTTCGGAACCCGGTCCGGCGACAAGGGAGGAAACGCCAACGTCGGTATCTGGGGAAAATCTCCTCAGGCGTTCGCGTTCCTCAAGGAATACCTGACCGTCGAACGGCTGAAACAGATACTCCCTGACACCGCACCTTATGAGATCGAACGGCATGAGCTTCCCAACCTCAATGCCCTGAATTTCTATATCCGCGGAATTCTGGGCGAGGGTGTGGCCTCTTCCACCCGCATGGATCCCCAGGCAAAAACCCTCGGGGAATACCTGCGTGCAAAAGTGGTTGAGCTGCCTGAAGATATCCTCGTCCAGAGGGACTGACCGGCAACCGGTCAACCCAGGGGCCAATACGTCAAGGCGGGTTGACGCCCGGCCCATCAGGACCAGGGCAATCCGGACGATTTGGCAGAAAACCTGAATATTTCCAAACGTTAACGGAGATTTGTGGCTCCCTTTTCCCCCGGCCCGTAACCGTCTATACCCCCATGTTCCGGGCCTGCAGTGAAACTGCGGGCCCCGATCAGGAAGAGCATGCCGACGCCCCTGGAATTCATCCGGAACTTCTGCATCATCGCCCATATCGATCACGGCAAGTCGACCCTGGCTGACCGCATTCTCGATGTGACCGGTGCCGTTACCGATCGGGACCGGCGCGAACAGACGCTTGACTCCATGGAGCTCGAACGTGAACGGGGTATCACCATCAAGGCCTCATCCGTGCGCCTCTATCACAAGGCGAAGGATGGCAAGACCTACGAGTTCAACCTGATCGATACCCCCGGACACGTGGACTTCAACTACGAGGTTTCCCGGTCACTCAAGGCCTGCGAGGGGGCTGTGCTCGTTGTCGATGCCAGCCAGGGTGTCGAGGCCCAGACCCTTGCCAACGTTTACCTTGCCGTCGATCAGGGTCTCGAGATCGTACCTGCCATCAACAAGATCGACCTTCCTTCCGCCCGGCCCGATGAAGTCCGGAAGGAAATAGAGGAGATCATCGGTATTGATGCCTCCGACGCACAGGCGGTATCCGCAAAGATGGGAACCGGAGTGCCCGACCTGCTCGAGCGGGTCGTGGAGCGGATCCCCCCGCCAAAGGGGGATCCACGGGCACCCCTGAAAGCGCTGGTCGTCGATTCATGGTTCGACGAATACCAGGGCGTGATCTGTCTGGTCCGGGTCGTCGACGGGGAAATCATCCCGGGAACCCGGATCAAGATGATGAGCACAGGAGCGACCTTTGAAGTCCTCAAGGTTGGCGCGTTTTCACCGAAAGCCGCGGCGCTTGACGGGCTTTACACCGGTGAGGTCGGTTTTGTGATCGCCAATATCAAGGCCCTTGCGGATGCCCGCGTCGGCGACACCATGACGCTTGCCCAGGGTGGAGTGACCGAGCCCCTGCCGGGGTTCAAAAAGATCCAGCCAATGGTTTTTGCGGGACTCTACCCCATCAACTCGGACGATTATGGCAAGCTGAAGGAAGCCCTGCAGAAGCTCCAGCTGAACGATAGCTCCATCACTTTTGAGCCGGAAACCTCGACCGCCCTTGGTTTCGGATTCCGGTGCGGATTCCTGGGACTGCTCCACATGGACATTATCCAGGAACGCCTGGAGCGGGAATACAGTCTGGATCTCGTCACGACCGCCCCGAGCGTGATCTACCGGGTGAAGAAACACGACGGGGCGGTGATCGAGATCGACAATCCCTCGCTGTTGCCGGAGCAGGGGGTGGATTCGATCGAAGAGCCCATGATCGAGACGAACATCTATACTCCGGCAGACTTTATTGGTGTTGTGGTCAAGCTATGCGTGGAGCGACGGGGCCAGCAGAAGGAGATCAAGTACATCACGCCCCAGCGTGCACAGGTGATCTTCGAGATGCCGATGAACGAGATTGTGCTCGATTTCCATGACCGGCTGAAGTCGGCGACCAAGGGCTATGCCTCCTTCGACTACAAGCCCAGCGGTTACCAGCTCTCGGATCTCGTCCGCCTCAATATCCTCGTGAACGGCGAGCCGGTGGATGCCCTCAGCGTGATCGTCCACCGGGAAAAGGCTTTCTACAAGGGGCGGGATCTCTGCGAGCGGCTGAAGGAGCTGATTCCGCGTCAGATGTATGAGGTCGCCATCCAGGCGGCTATCGGTGGGCGTGTGATTGCCCGTTCAACTGTCAAGGCACTTCGCAAGGATGTGCTCGCAAAGTGCTATGGCGGCGACGTGAGCCGGAAACGCAAGCTTTTGGAGAAACAGAAGGAGGGCAAGAAGCGGATGAAGAGCGTGGGCTCGGTGGATATCCCGCAGGAAGCCTTCCTCGCTGTACTGAAAGTTGAGTAATCCGATGGCCGCCAGTCCTGAGCAGGAACTCGCCCTACTGGATGACCGCTCGCTGGTCTCCACCGCGAAGACTTACGTGGCGGAATCCCGGTGGATCCGCACAAAGCACGGGAAGAAACTCTCCCCGGCTGTCACCGAAAAGCTGGAAAAACTTGAGAATGACGTCCGTTCGAAACTGACTGCGCCGGCGGACCTTCTCCGCCCGCCGCTTGCACAGCTCGTAACGGCAGTTGAGGTGGATCTATCCGCCTACCGGCGGTCCCAGGGCCTGGAACTGCTTGAACTGCTGGGCGTCGCGTTCCTGCTCGCCATTGTCATCCGGACCTTCATCGTGCAGGCCTACGTAATCCCGTCCGAAAGCATGGTTCCCACCTTGCTCAAGAAGGACTATCTCCTGGTCTGGAAACCGGCCTACGGGATCAAGATGCCGTTCGAACACAAGTGGCTTGTGCGCTGGAGCGCTCCGGAACGGTGGGATGTGGTGGTTTTCGTGCCTCCCCAGGAACTCGGAAAGCCTTACCTGAAGCAGGAAGATTTCATCAAGCGTGTCGTGGGCCTTCCGGGCGAAACCATCGATCTGAGAGACCGGGTTCTGTATATCAACAATGAGCCTGTCCGCGACCCCTGGGGCCACTGGGCCGACGGAGACTTTACCGGTCACGGTGAATTCGGTCCTTTCACGGTTCCACCGGGCCATTACTTCATGATGGGAGACAACCGGGACCGTTCGCTGGATTCCCGGAGCTGGGGAACCGTAGCTGAGGACTCTCTGGTAGGGCCCGCCGCATTCATCTATTTCTCCCGCGAAGAGTCAGGAATCTTCGACATCCGCTGGCGGCGCATCGGCCGGATTATCCGGTAAGGATCAAAGGTTGAAAAGGCACCTCGCCGAGTCAGGTTTCTCCGGAACCGACCGGAAGTGGATGTCCCGGGCATTCGCGGCAGCCCGCCGGGCGGGCCGGAGTGGCGAAGTGCCTGTAGGAGCAGTCGTGGTGTCCGGAACAGGGGAGTTCCTCGCCTCGGGCCGGAATCTCCGGGAAGCAACCCATGACCCAACCGCTCACGCGGAACTCGTGGCACTGCGCCGTGCCTGCCGGAAAGTTAAAAGCTGGCGGCTCACAGGTTCCACGGTATACGTGACGCTGGAACCCTGCCTCATGTGCCTAATGGCTCTCAAAAATGCCCGGGTAAGCAGGGTGGTCTTCGCCGCCAGTGACCCCAAGCGGGGCGCCGCCAGCCATGCCGGGCTGAAAATTGCCACCGACGGGAACCTGAACCCGATCCGGTGTGACGGCGGGCTTGACGCAGACCAAGCCGAGTCGCTACTCAGGGAGTTCTTCAGGGAACGCCGCAGAAGCGGTCCCCGGGGCCCCTCAAAACGGCCCTGACCCGTGTGGAGAGTTGGCCGAGTGGCTGAAGGCGCACGCTTGGAAAGCGTGTATAGGGGAAACTCTATCGTGGGTTCAAATCCCACACTCTCCGCCATCCACCGTCCTTGTTACCTTCGGCGATCAGATCGAAGGGAAAC
>CAZSFB010000106.1:0-8374 GCA_964606035.1 uncultured bacterium
CAGGCCCTCTGGGCGAGCAGGGCGGTGGCCCGGCGCATGCCGTCCGGTTCGCAATGGGAGGTCGCCACAACGGCACATCGGGTTCTCTTTGCTGCCGTTGCGGCCCAGAATGCCGGAAGCGGCAGGTGCGCGTGGATGACACCGGTTTTATCACGCCGGAGAAACCTCGCGAGAGTGGCAACCGCCAGCGGATCATTGGCGGAACCAGACGGAGAGAAACGGACAGGCTCGACACCCGCCCTGATGAACTCTTCCCGAAGATCTGCGGGACCGCCCAGATAGCCCAGCTGGTAGTGGAAGTCGCGGCGGTTCCAGAACTTCACGCTATTGAGGACCAGCGTTTCGGCGCCGCCAACGCCAAGCGTTTTCAGGAGAACCAGAACCCGTGTCATTTTCGCGCCGCTTCCCGGATCAATGCCGCCCACGCCGGCGCATGGCGTCGGATGTCATAGCGGGTTTCCGCCCGGTCGCGGCCGGCCGCCGAAAGCCGTGAATAAAGGGCACCATCCGTGAGCAGCTTTTCGATGCCTTCGATCCAGTCGCGCTCCGTCGCGGCGAGGATTCCCGCCCGCCCCGAATCGAGCGCGGCGATGTTCATGCCCACCGGCGAAGCCACCACCGGGACTGCGGCGGCAAAATACTGGAGGATCTTTGTTCCACATTTATAGCGGCTCCAGTCGTCGTCGGTAAGTGGCATGATACCGATATCGAACGATTCCACATCGGCTGCCTCGGTGCTCCTGCTCCAGGGATGCTGGTCAAGCGGTATATCCGACCAGCCAAGATTCGCCGCACCGACAGTCCGGAACACGATCTTCCGGCGCGTGGCAAGTTCCCGGAGCGGCCCATGCACAAGCTCCAGATAAGGTGTGGTAAGTGGTGAACCGATCCAGCCGATGACCGTGGGGCGGTTCATGGGAAGCACACGTGGAGCGGGGCGGGGGAAGGCAGAGAGATCAAGGCAGGTGGGGATCACCCGCACGTCCGGATTCCACGGGCGGATCTTCTCTGCCAACAGATCGTTGCCGGCCACCACGGCGAAACTGAGCCGTGCAAGCTGCTCCAGCTTGTTCCCAGATCCGAACAGGCGGGAACGCCAGGTGGGTGGTTTCCCCGGAGGGCGGAGGTCGATGGCATCGTCCACATCGAGGATCAGCGGTGTACCCGCGGCGGAATACAGGTATTCGATCCAAGGGGCGAGGTGGTTTACAAGGTCCCGCTGGATCACGATGACATCGTTCGCCAGGGCAGTGGTGGGAACCTCCACGAGGCGCGAAAGCGCAAGGCGGACATAGCCCGCCGTGGTGGCGGCCGCCGGTGCGGGGTCGATCGTAACCTTGAACCCCTCCTGTACCAGGTAAGGTAGCAGTGCATAGGCGCGGAGCCTCGCGCTCGCGCCTGTTTCGTCCGTCTGGGTCAGGAACCGCACCCGGATAGGTTTAGCTGGCGAACTCACTGAGGTTGATCTTCGGAGACGCTGGGTCGAACTCCCCTGAAAACTCCCGGTAGCGGCTGAACCGCTCCTCCAATGCGCTTTTCAGATAAGGACGGGTAGTGAATGCGCGGCCCACGCAGGCGACTTCCCGTGCGACAGCCCGCAGCGACCCCAGCGGCGGACGGCCCTCGTTCTTCAGATGCAGCCACAGCCGGTTCCGGTAGAGCAGTTTCTCCTGTTCCTGTCCGGACCGGCTGGAACCGTACCGGCGATGATACGCTTTCGCTGACGGGATGAAAACCGTTTCCCATCCGGCGCGCCGCATCCGCCACGCAAGATCCACGTCCTCGTAGTAGGCGAAAAACCGGCGGTCGAACCATCCGTGCGGCTCCCAAACCGACTCAAGACATTCCCGGCTGTAAACCGCCACCGCCGCATTCGGCCCGAACACCGGACCTGTCATTTGCGGCGCGTGTTCAACTGGCTCGCCCGCGTGGCGGTCCAGAAAAAGTCCGTCGTGCGGATTCCAGATGATCCCCGTGGTGTCGATTTTCCCCGTGGGCTTCATCGAATCGTCGAGCCGGAGCACCAGCGGCTGTACCGCACCGGTCTTCTGTGCGGATTCGAGGGACGGCATGACCGTTTCAAAAAAGTCTGGTTCCAGCAGGGCATCCGAGTTCAGAGCTAAATAAGCGGTGACGGCCCGATCTGCGAATCCTGCCTCGATCAGCTGGTTGTTGGCCTCGGCAAAACCCAGGTTTTCGGACCCGGTGAAAAGGGCCGCTTCCGGCCAGTTTTCCCGGACCCAGGCGGCTGAGCCGTCGGTGCTGCCGTTGTCATATATGAGGATTTTAAGGGGTCTAACCGCAAGTCCAGCCAGATTGGCCTTCAGACCAGGGAGGAACCGGAGGTTGTTCCATGTGACGATTCCAATGACGCAGGGCGCAGTTTTCATTGTGATATAAGTCCGGGGCCCGGTGCCAAATCAGTGTGTTGTTTCAACAAGTTAGTTGACTAACGGAGACAATTGCCGGATAATTTTAGCGGCTTTTTACGGGTTTGTCCCCATCCCCGCGAACAGTCTCTCTCCGCGTGGTAACGGAGCGAGGCCGGATCGCGGCGGACCCTTCTGTCCTCGACCCGGAATATTTGTGCGGTTTGTGCCGTTACGGGTGTTCCTGGGAACGGGCGAGGATCGTGATGCGTTTGACAGATGTAGCACCGGGATGCGTTCACCTCCAGCGGGGTGATCTGGCGGTTTTGTTCGGATGTCCGAACGAGATCCTGAAGGTCATTCTCCAGAAGAAACTCACCATGCCGTCTGCCATCGTGCTGCCGGACACCTTTCACAAGGACGGCTCCTCGCTGGTAGCTGTCGAGTTCCCTTTCTACCATTTTGTCTTTGTCCAGGGGGCTCTCGCCAAGGGCCTGAAGATGCGTATCTATGGCACCCGTAGCCAGTGCAACCGCGTACGTGAGATGCTTCGCGTGACGCTGCTGGGGCCCACCGACGAGGAGATGAAGGCCTGGAAGGTCGCCCCCTCGATCCGCAAATATCTCCGTACAGAGCTGGACCATCTCGCGGTCAAGAACGCGGACGGTTCAATCAAGCAGATAGACGAGTTTATCGATTTCATCGAATTCGACCGGACGAACACCGCGCCGCTCGTTGTCGACGAGGACAATCCCCTCTCCATCCGCAAGCTGGGCAATGACCGGTTCGTGCTCATGGGTGCCGATAATGGCTGCGACATCATGGAAACCGTCGAGATTCCACTGGACCGGCCCATCGAGCCGCCATACTCCACCCCGATCGCCCAGAGTGCGCAGCTCCCGTCCACCTTGGCGGTGGACCTGCTTGGTGCTTCCAACGGCTTCGACCCGAACTACCCGACCACCTGCTACCTTCTGTGGCTCTCTGGTGTTGCGGTCCTGTGGGACTGTCCGGCGTTTACCCACCACCAGCTCCGCCAGCGGGGGGTATCGAAGGAGTCAGTCAAGGCGATCATCGTAACCCACGTTCATGACGACCATCTCAACTTCCTTGAGTTCCTCCTCGACAAGCACCGCCCGCTCGTCATCTCGACGCAGGAAGTGTTCGAGTGCCTGCTTATCAAGATGGGCGCGATCCTCGGTGAATCGCCTGACACCGTGCGGGAATACATTGACTTCATGCCGGTTCCGGTCGAGGAGCCTGTGCGGCTTTTCGGCGTGGATTTCCGGTTCTTCTACGGCGTCCACTCAATTCCGGCGCTTGGTGCCGAGATGTCCGTCCGCGACAAGGACGGAAAGCTCCACAGTGTCTATATCTCGGGTGACACGCTCCATCACCGCGGCCTGGACGAAATGCACGGCAAGGGACTTCTGGACACCGCCCGCCGTGATGAACTGAAGGCATTCCTGAACAAACGGTATGACCTGCTGGTGATGGACGGCGGCGGCGAGCCCATACACCTGGACCCGAAGGATTTCGCTGATTCAGACCAGAAAATCATCGTCACGCACCGGTCCACCTACGATGGAAAACTCGGAAAAAACGCGGTGATCGCGAAGCCGGGAGACTCCTTCCAGGTGGTTCCGGCGGAGCCCGTGCATCCCTATCATGTGCTGGGAATCCTCGAGGCCCTGAAACTCTTTGATATCAAAAACCGCTACTGGATCGACATCATTCTCACGCGCGGTACAGTCCGTAACCTCGAGAAGGGCGAGACCATCGTTCGGGAAGGCACCCGGGGCGATACGTTCTATTTCGTCCTCGCAGGGTCCTTCGACGTGACCGTGGCAGGGGCCCGTGTGGCGGACCTGGAGCGCGGGGATTTCTTCGGGGAGATCGCCATCCTCCAGCAAGTGGAGCGAACGGCTTCCGTCACGGCGGCTTCTGCCTCCACGGTGTTCGAACTGCCGGGCGACCTGTTCATGGAGTTCGTCGCCGAGAACAATCTAGAGAAAACCTTCATGCGCCTGTGGTCCAACCGGCAGGCGATCAAGGAAGTGGAACTTTTTGCCGGCCTCGACGCCTCCGCCATCCACCGGATATCGCTGGTGGCCGAGCCGCTCACTTTCAAGAACCGCCAGACCATTGTGGGCGAGGCAGAGGCCGCCAAGGCCCAGAACATCTACATCATCCAGGAAGGTGCCGTGCGCCTTTCCGAAGGCGGCAAGCCGCTCAAGGATGACCGCGGGCGGCCAGTGGAACTTGAGGCCGGACGGTATTTCGGGAAAAGTGTCATGGTTTCCGGCCAGAAGCTGGGCCGGTACCGTGCCACGGCCGAGGGCAACTGCCGGGTTCTTGTGATCCCGCGTGACCGTCTGAGTACGCTTGAGCAGGAGATGCCGGTGATCCGTCACCGGATCAGGCTCGTCATGGGTGCGGAACCCGTGGCCACTCGAAAGCCGAAAGCGGCTGGCGCTTCACGGCGGGCCACTACATCCCGGCGCTGATCCTGCCGTTTGCGTCCGGCCCCGCAGGCCATTTATATTGGGTTCATTCCGGATGAGGGTTTTGAAAGCGGGGACTCCAGTGGCATGAACCTGGACGGTGACCAGACCGGTATCTCTGAGCTGAAAAAGATGGCCGCCGCCAACAAGGACTTTCTCAAGTTCCTGATCAAGGAAGTGCGCACCTCGTTCGAGGGGTTCGCCGAGTTCAAGGGATCGGACGGGGTCAAATACAAGCTTGTGCGTGATGGCAAGGATCCCGACCACCTGACAGTCGAGAAGGCCGGCTAAATCGACCGGTATGCCATTTCCGGCAGGAGCCGGACCCATCCCTATGTCCTCACCTGTCATCCAGGTCCGAAACCTTCAGAAGCACTTTGGCGCGCTGGAAGTCGTGCGTGGTGTGGACTTCGAGGTTGAGGCCGGGGAATGCGTGGGCCTGCTCGGCCCGAACGGAGCCGGAAAGACCTCCACCCTCAAGATGCTCGTGGGCCAGATGTTCCGGACAGACGGCGATGTCATGGTCCTGGGGCTCGATCCCGAACTCGCCCCCGTGGCGGTGAAATCGCGGCTCGGCGTGGTGAGCCAGGACGACACGACCGATCCCGACCTCACGGTGGAACAGAACCTCCGGGTGTTTGCCCGCTACTTCGGAATCCGCGGCACGGACGCATTCACCAGGGCCCGTGATCTCCTGGAGTTCGTCCACCTCTCCGACAAGAAGGACGAGCAGATCGAGAACCTCTCCGGCGGAATGAAACGGCGGCTGCTCATTGCCCGTGCCCTCATCAATGCCCCGGATCTGCTGGTGCTGGACGAGCCCACCACGGGGCTCGACCCGCAGGCCCGCCACCTGATCTGGCAGAAGCTCCGGCTCCTCAAGCGGCAGGGGACCACCATGCTGCTCACAACGCACTACATGGAGGAGGCCGAACAGCTCTGTGACCGCGTCATCATCATGGACGGCGGGCGCGTACTGGACAGCGGCTCGCCAGCTTCGCTGGTCGCAAAACATGTGGGCGCGGAAGTGCTGGAAGTGTTTCTCGGCGACCTGGACCCAAAGGCGGTACTCGGAAAACTCGGTTCTCCTCTTCCCCGGCACGAGATCGCCAATGACATGCTTTATCTTTATCTTGACGGGAAGTCGGACATGCCAATGCGGATCCGGACCATGAACGTGGGGGAAGTACTGCTCCGGCCTGCCGGGCTTGAGGACGTCTTCCTTAAGGTGGCCGGACGGGAGCTGTCGGAATGATGCACGTCTTCTCGCTGCCGTGGATCGGGGCAAGGGCGTTCAGCGTCTGGGACCGGAATCGTATCGTCTGGACCCGGGGCGCCTGGCTGTCCACGGTATTCGGGGAGCTATTTGAACCGATCCTTTTCATTTTCGCCTTCGGTTATGGCCTCGGGGCCCTGATACCCGAGATGCAGGGGACTTCCTATATCCACTACATCGTGCCTGGCGCGCTTGGCATGAGCGTCATGTATTCGTCGTCGTTTGAATGTACCTACGGGTCGTTCACCCGGATGGTCCGCCAGAAAACCTACGAGGCGGTGATGCTCACCCCCGTGGCCCTGGAAGAGGTTGTGGCCGGGGACATCTTCTGGGGAGCCACGAAGGGGCTCATCGGGGGATTCTTCGTCGTCTCTGTCGTGGCGGCCTTCGGACTGGCCGAACACTGGACCATCGTGCTCGCAATCCCATTCTCGCTGGTCGTGGGCCTCGCCTTCGCCTCGATGGCGCAGCTCATGACCGCCTTTGCCCGGAACTACGATTTCTTCACCTATTATTTCACCGTGGTGCTGACACCATTCTGGCTGCTTTCGGGGGGATTTTTCCCGGTATCGCAGCTCGGTCCGTTCTGGGAAAATGTCGCGGCCTTCCTGCCGCTCTATCATGCCGTCACTGCATACCGGGCCATGGCGCGGGGCGAAGTGGGGATGCAGATTCTCTACCACCTGTCATGGCTGCTTCTATACGCCTACGTCTCGTTTGCGCTTTCCATCAACCTGATCCGCAACCGGATCATCAAGTAAGACCGGCCATGCTGGTACAGGTAAAAGGGCCATTCCTTGCGCCGGAGTGCAAACCGGTATACTGGAACGGCTTGATGGGGCCCGGGCGCAAGGGAAGCCGGTGAGAATCCGGCGCGGGGCCGCCACTGTAAGCGGGAAGTTCACGGCGCAAGCCACTCGGTTCCACCAGCCGGACCGGGGAAGGGCGCCGGGGCATGGAGAACCCTGAAGGTCCTCCGGACTCGTAAGCCAGGAAACCTGCCCGGACCTCAAATGACAGCTCGACTCCCCGGGCACCGGGAGTGGCGTCGGAACAGCCCCTTTGGGGCGTACCCACTGCACCGCCATCATCTGCCCGTTGCCGGAGAGTCCCGCCTGTCCAGAAAGGGGTTCCGGTGCGGTTTGCCGTTGCCATCCTCACGCTGCTTGCGCTCGTCGCGGCCCTGTGGCCGTCCGAAAAGGTGCGGGCGTCGCTGATCGGTGTGGACCGGATCCCGCAGAGCCGGGTGCTTGGCGATTCATTCCCGCGTACGCTGGTGGACCCCGCAGGCCGCGAAAAGGTCCTCCACGAAAAGCCCCGCAGGATTATTTCCATGATTCTCTCCGGCGACGAGATTCTCATGGACCTCGTGGAGCCGGACCGGATCGCCGGACTCACCTATTTTGCCACCGATCCGGCATCCTCAAACTGCGCAGGGCGGGTACCTGCGAATATCCCCGCCGTGGATGACAACCTGGAGCAGGTGATTCCGCTGGAGCCGGACCTGATGCTGGTGGCCGGGTATACCGAGGCGACCTTTGTGAGGCCGCTCATTTCCGCCGGTATTCCGCTCCTCCATATGCCGGGCTATCACAGTCTCGACAATATCCGCGAGAACATTACCTTGATATCCCGCGCCACGGGCGAGGATGAAAGGGGCGCCGGGATACTCCGCCGGTTTGATGGACGGATCGAAGAGGTTCGCTACCGCGTGGCGGGGCTGCCAAGACCCAAAGTGCTGTTCCTTTTTGAGGGAAACGGTACCCACGGCGCGGGTACCGTCATTGACGAGGTGATTACGGTGGCTGGTGGCGAGAATATTGCCGCCACCGAGGCGCAGATATCCGGTACCCGTCAGCTTTCGCTGGAATCCGCCATCAGCCTCGACCCGGAGGTGATCCTGATGACCCGTTACGCCGAAGACCCTGCTGACCCCGGACCGGGGCGCTATCTGGAGGACCCGAACTGGCGCGAGGTCAGGGCTGTGAAGAACCGGCGTGTCCATGCCGTGACCTACCGGTCGCTGATCACCACTTCCCACTATCTGGCCGACGGCTTTGAGGCTGTTGCCCGGCTGCTTCACCCGGAGGCCTGGTCCGAATGAGCCGCCGGACTCTCTGGATTGCCGCCGCAGGCGTGGGCTGGTCTGCCGCATTCCTCGCGGGGCTTCTGCTTGGCCCGGCGGACATTTCCGTCTCGCGGGTCGTGTCAATGGTGGCGGCGCA
>CAZSFB010000107.1:0-8361 GCA_964606035.1 uncultured bacterium
CTGGTCGAGTTCTACAACTGCAAGGCCTGCCACATCATGGATCGCCGGGGCGGCCGGGTGCTGGGTTACTATGATGAACCGCGCCTGGGTCCACCGGAGCTGACATTTGCCGGTGCCAAATTCCAGTCCGAGTGGTTTGCCTCATTCCTCCGGAATCCGTACGAGATACGTCCGTGGCTCGAAATCCGCATGCCAACCTTCGGCTGGAAGGGTCATGAGCACACGGACGTGGTGAACTACTTCACCGCGACGGTGGGCGAGCTGGGCGAGGTGACGTCAATTGATCCGGAGCAGTACGATCCGAAGAGTGTGGCTCTCGGCAAGGCTGCTTTTGACCGGAATGCCTGTACCCAGTGCCACCAGATCAACCCGAAAGTCCAGAAGGGAGTGGTCGGGCAGGTCGCCCCGAATCTCCAGGAAGCCTGGAAACGGCTCAAGCCCGACTGGATCGAACGGTTTATCCGGAATCCGGGACACATGTATCCGAACATCATCATGCCCGCATTCTGGCAGTTCCCCCAGACTGATGACGGGCTTCCGATCTACAATCCGGCTAAGGCCGCCAGTGAAGAAGATGCGCAGGCCATCGCCGATAACTGGCATGAGATCAAGGGCGTTGCCGAGTGGCTGATGATCTATGGCCGGGAAGGCCAGGTCAGGGATCGCATCGGCAAGGGCTTCAATGCGGCCCAGGCTGCATCCCTGCCGGCGAAGCTACCTCCAGGTGCCTATCAGAAAGTGACGGGCAAGATTGGCCTTGAACCCGGTCACGAGCGGATGGAGCCGCAGACTGAAGAAAGCGGCTCCGACGACGGGCTCGGCTTCTAAAGGCTGTCATTTTGCGTGAAAACGGGGGTGCGGTGCACCCCTGTTTTCTTTGAGGGGCGGGAGTTTCCGCTATTGCCTGATGCGTCCTGAGCGGGTAACAGACTGACGCGCTCGTCAGTCCCTAAGGGTCTGCGCTGCGGGAGGGAAGGCAGTTATGCTCAAGACACGCTTTACGGAAACATTTGGAATCAAGCACCCCATTGTGCAGGGCGGAATGCAGCACGTCGGCCGTGCTGAACTGGTTTCAGCGGTAGCCAATGCGGGAGCCCTCGGATTCCTCACGGCACTTACGCAGCCGACACCTGAGGCACTGACCAAGGAAATCGCCCGCACCCGGACCATGACGGACCAGCCGTTCGGCGTGAACCTGACCATCCTGCCGACGATCAAGCCAACCCCTTACGACGAGTACGCCCAGGCGATCATCGACTCGGGCATCAAGATCGTGGAGACCGCAGGGCGGAGCCCTGAGAAATACATGCCGGCTTTCAAGGCGGCAGGTGTGAAGGTGATCCACAAGTGCACGTCTGTCCGGCATGGTGTGAAGGCGGAAAAGCTTGGCTGCGATGCGGTGTCGATTGATGGCTTTGAGTGCGCGGGTCACCCGGGCGAAGACGACATTCCGGGACTCATCCTGCTTCCCTGTTCCGCCGACCAGATCAAGATCCCGATCATAGCATCGGGCGGTTTCGGTGATGGCCGCGGACTCGCGGCCGCGATTGCGCTGGGTGCAGAGGGCATCAACATGGGAACCCGCTTTGTGGCGACCAAGGAAGCACCGGTCCACGAAAACGTGAAGAAGAAGATGGTCGAGGCCGACGAGCGCCAGACGGCCCTGATCTTCCGGACGCTGAAAAACACCGCCCGCGTCTACCGGAACTCGATTGCCGAGAAGGTGGTCGAGATCGAGGCGAAACCCGGTCCGACGGATTTCAATGACCTCGCCCCCCTGGTATCCGGCGAAAAGGGCCGGAAGGTGATCACCGAAGGTGACATGGAATACGGGATCTGGTCCGCCGGCATGGTGATCGGCCTGATCCACGATATTCCCACCGTGAAGGAACTTGTGGAGCGGATTGTCGCGGAGGCGGAGGGAGTGATCCGGAAGCGGCTCAGTGCTGTTGTAGCCTGATACCCGGGTTCGGAAAAGGAAAAGGCCGCCGGAAAGGGCGGCCTTTTCCTTTGGCGGGGAGGGCCGTCAGTTTGCGAATCTGGAAAAGGCGTCAACAACGTCCTTTGGTGCCTGGACAAGTTCGATCAGAACGCCTTCGCCGCATACCGGGAACTGTTCGTTGCCTTTCGGGTGAATGAAGCAGACATCAAAACCCGCCGCGCCTTTCCGGATGCCGCCGGGGGTGAACCTCGTACCCTGCTTTTCCAGCCACTCCACAGCCTTGTGCAGGTCGTCCACCCACAGCCCGATGTGGTTGAGTGCGGGGTCGTGGACGGCGGGCTTTTTCGCCGGGTCCACCGGCTGCATCAAATCCACTTCCACCTTGAAGGGGCCGCTGCCGGTAACCGCTATATCCTCGTCCACATTCTCCTTTTCGCTCCGGTAAGTGCCGGTGACAGTCAGGCCAAGGGTGTCAACCCAGAGCTTGCGGAGCCGTGCCTTGTCGGTTCCACCGACGGCTATCTGCTGGATGCCAAGAATGCGGAAAGGACGTTCCATGAAATTCTCCTTGCCACCGGTCCGGACTGTTCCGGCCGGGCACGGTTGTCTATCCGCCCGGTTGAGGGGTTGCCAAGGCCCGGCTGCGGCTGGCTCCAGGCATGACCTGTGGACTAGGGTCCGGGTCCCGGAGGCCCATGACCATGACCATGAGCGATGTTACCCCCGAGATGCGGATGCTGATCCGGAGCCAGATCGAGGAACTGGTCACTGAATACGGCTATCTTTTCGATCACGGACAGGCGGACCGGATGGCGGACCTGTTCACGGAGGATGCGGAGTTTCATGGTATCGCCGGTTCAGCAAAGGGCCGGGATCAGCTTCATGCCCTGTACGTGAAGACGGCGGCCATGATGACAGCAACCCGGCACTGCTGCACGAACCTCCGGCTCACGATCGAGTCGCCGGACCGCGCCTCCGGAACCGTTCTGGTGACCTCATATGGCCACCGCGGCGAGGGCATGGGAAAGCCCCACCCCCATACGGTCGGAGACTTCCAGGACGTCTATGCCCGGGGGGCTGATGGCCGGTGGCGGTTTGCCTCCCGCCGCGTCGTGACGGTCTTTTCCGCCTGGGGAAAATAGCCCACGTCAGGCCAGGGCCGGTTCACCCAGATCGAGAACCCGCGAGAGGGCCGTGAGCAGCCGCCCCTTGGCGGGGTCCAGTGCCTTGTTCAGGAATCCCCGGACCTTGTCTTCGGTTCCGAATATCTCTTCCTCAAGCCGTTTCATCTCGGCATCGCGGATCACGGTCTTGTCGAGGGCGAAATCCACAAAGCCGGGATAGTCCGCCTTGAGGGTGCCCTTCTTGTAGCTGTTGATGAGCAGGTTATAGGCCCGCATGGCATCCTTGCGGTTCAGGGTCGTGTAGAAGCCGCTCCGCTCGGACAGCCGGAATACCTTGTCGAGGCATTTCCCGCCGAACTCGAAGATGTCCATGCCGATCGCCTTGGCGTCGTCCTCAATCTCGAAAAGCAGTCCGAACAGCGGCAGCAGCATCATGCTGCGGGCAAGCTGGCGGGCGGGCGAGTGACGCTCAAGGAAGCTGAGGGGAGATTCCTTCGTATAGCTCTGGGGGAACGCCGAGTGACGGGATTCATCCAGGTGGAACATCTTGAGGACGTCCTCAAGGCCGGGGAAGGTCGCGAACGTGGAGAAGAAATTCATGGCGATGGATTCAACGACCACGTTCATTCCGAACAGGCGGTTGATCGGTTTCGCCTTCAGGACGCCTTCCAGAAGCTCGTAGTCCCACACGCTCTGCGGATAAACCCGGTCGATCCGCCGCACCAGCTCCCGCATGACGATGAAGTGCTTGGCTTCTTCCATCACCTGCATCGCCATGCCGAGCTTGGGGCCGGTACCTTTCACGACCGGCAGCAGCGACGCGCTCGTGAAAAGGGCATAAGCCTCGCCGTGAAGGATGATGGAGAGCAGCCGTGCAAGTGCCTGCCGCTGGTGCGGGGTGTAGTGCTTCTTCAGGGTTTTCTCGAACTTGTCCGAGGCAATCTTCGCCCGCATTTTGGATATTTCCCGCAGGGTGCCTGCTGCAGCGTCATTCTGGGTGCCGACCTCTTCGGGAGATGCGTCATGAATGCCAAGGCCAGGTGCCACGACCTCGGCTTTCCAGAGGCGGCGGAGTGCGGCCTCGTAGTTGCGGTGGGTGATTCCTTCCATGTCGCCGCCAATGAATTCGGCGGTCGTATCGTTGTAGGGGAGGGCGCGCTTGCGGAGGCGGGCGGCCTTTTCCAGGGTTTTCCCCAGGCGATGGAAGGTTCCATCATGACTGGTCGCGGGCAGATTTCTGGATGCTTCGAGAGAGTTGCAGGCCGTCTGGTTTGTCGCCGTCATTGCTGATATCGCCTCCCTGAACGTCCGCCATGCAGACATTCGCTTTCTTGTACAACAATGACAGCTGCGTCAGTCCGGCATTATGATTAGAATCAACTTTAACTGGTGGCCGGAAGAAATCTTTTCGCGGGTCACTGGGCCAATTGAAGGTGGAATCTCAGGGTGAAAGTCACGCAAATATCTGAAACTATTAAGGTATTATTCCCTGCAATCGCCTTTCTGGCATGCCTGTCTGGCTGCGGGACAGCGGCGACAACGGTGAACCGTCCGGTTCCGCCAGTATGCAACCGGATTGAAGTCTTTGTCCGCGAGGGTTGTCCCCATTGCCAGCTGGCCAAGGGGTATCTCGAATCCTTGCAGGCGCGGAAACCGGGGCTCGAGATCATTTACCGGGAAACCGGAGGAAACCCGGGAAACCGCACCGCGCTTCTGAAGCTGTCGGCTGAGCACCATGTGGAACGGCCCGGAGTGCCGACGTTCGACATTTGCGGAAAAGTGATCGTGGGATACAGCGAGCACGTTACCCCGGCCGAAATTGAACAGGAAACCGGCGGTGCCGGGCCGTTGCCGCAGGTCCAGATCCCCTGAACCCTTTACCGGGCAGGGAACAGATCCACCTGCCTGTAACCGGCCGGAGGCAGGAACCGGTTGGCGTCCGGTGACATGGGTTCCTGGGATTTCAGTTCCAGATACGTCCGCACACCGGCACCTGAACCGGTGGATTTCTCGACAATGACGGGAACACCATAGGAACTGAACGGGAAATCGAGCGGCCAGGGAAAGTTTCCGAATATCCCGGTGATCCGCTGTCCGCCAGTACCTTCCACGACCATGCTCTCAAGCTGCGCCAGCGATGGCATGACCGGCTGGGCAATCTTGCGGTCGGAACAGATGTACTGCATCGGCTCGGCGCCGATCCGGCCCTCGACACTGGCGCACTGGACGCCGCCAGATTCTCCCCGCCGGGTGGTCTGGACCCAGAGAAGCGGGTCTATCCCCTTGGCGGCCTTCTGCTTTTCCGCCAGGACCCGGAACTCCGGCGGAAGCTGCGTAATGATTTCCGAAGCGGTGCTGACGGTCGTTCGCATGTGCCCCATGTAGGCCTGGAGCTGCGCGTAACCGAAGGTCTTTCCTGCGATGCTGGCATAGAGCAGTTCGCCGTTCCGGGTATTGATGATGAAGATTTCCGACGGGGACTCGGCACGAACCCTGTCGCCGGACAGTTCCACGGTCACCGTGGAGCTGGGAGCGGGCTTTTTGGGGCTGCTGGAAAGATAGCCCCCGGCCCAGTAGTTGTAGGTATACCGGTGGCCTTCGGGCGGTGCTGCCTCAGCCGGGCGAAATACCAGCAGGATGGCGGCCGCCGCAAGGAACAGATAGATTCGCATGACTTCAAGGATAGTGCTCCCTGCCGCCGATTGCACGGGATGTCACAAGACATGACCCTCAGGATGAAAGACCGTTCATGGTAGATGACCGCAAGGATCCGCTTGGCACACTGACTGGATGGATCGAGGTTGAACTTGGCCTGGACCCACGGCTCGCCGATCCCGTGAGCGCGCTGCTTTTTTCAAAGGGTGCAACGGGAGCGGAAGAGATGGACCCGGACGGTCCGCGGGCGAGGATCCGTGCCTGGTTTCCGGTCTCGGTCGAGCCGCAGTCCGTCGAAATATGGCTGTCAGAGATGTACCGCAATGCCCGCGAGGCATACGGAGATCTGGTCCCTGCAAGGATTTCGGTAAAGTCGCTTGAGGAGAAGGACTGGGCCGAAAGCTGGAAGAGCTGTTTCGCGCCGCTCCGGATCGGGAGAACACTCCGGATTGTTCCCACCTGGATTGAGCCGGAGACTGACCGGGCCCTGGACAGTCCCGACGCACGGATCGTCAGGCTGGATCCGGGAATGGCATTCGGAACCGGCACCCATCCGACAACCTTCATGTGTCTTGAGCATGTCGAGTCGCTGGCCAGGGAAACCGGTTTCCGCCTTGGCCGGGTCTGGGACTGGGGTGCGGGCAGCGGTATCCTCGGCATATCCGCCCGGCTGCTGGGAGCGGAGAGCGTTCTCGGGACCGATACCTCTCCCCAGGCGGTCGAGGCCGCCACGGATAACGCCCGCCTGAATGGCCTGTCCGGGACTGATGCACGGATCGAGTTTACCCACCGTCCGGTGGCAAAGGTCGAGGGGCCGTTTGATCTGGTTCTGGCCAACCTGTACGCCGAAGTAATCCTCCGGGACATGGAATCCGTGCTCGCGAAGGCCGCCCCCGGCGGTTCATTCATCTGCAGCGGATTTGTCGCGGAGCGGGCGGCCGAAATCGAGGGAAAACTGCGCGAAGCCGGGTTTTCCGAGGTCCGGAAATCGCTTCGTTCGGATTCCAGCCAGCTTCATGGGGAAACCTGGGCCGGTCTCTGGTGGCGAAAAGCTAAATGATGACGATGACGTGATCCGGCAGTTCGTTCCGGTCGTCAGGGCGTCTGGGAAAGTGTCCGGCCAGATGATCCAGAAGTTCCCCAAGCATTGCAACGATGCCGTCGCCGAACTTTGCCTGCCGGAAAGCCGCTTCACCCAGGGCCACTGCCCTTGAGGCGATCTCCTGTGTCACTGACCCGAATATCGCGAACTGTTTCTGCCGGAGGCAGAAGTAGAAGAGGATACCGGTTCCTTCGGCAGTCCGGTCCATGCCCAGTTCGTGGAAAAAACCCTTCGCACGTTCCTGCGGGTCACCCGGATGATCCAGTTCCACAAGAATCCTGATCTCGGCGCCGGAGGCTTTCTCCACCTCCACGATCATCTCTTCGACCTGCTTGCGGGCAACCGTATCCAGAAAACCGGTCTCAATCTCATGCTCAAGGGCCTTGCGGGCGTTCCGCAACTTCCGGTACCTCAGGAAAAGGTAAATATTGAAAACCATCAGCGGGGCCAGGGAAATCACGAAGGCCCCCGGAATCCGGATGATCCCGGCAGCCGCTCCTGCGATCAGGAAACCCGCTGCGGCGCGGACCCAGACCGATTTCGCCCGGAAACTCTCGAAGACGAACCGGACCGGCTGAACGAGAAGAACGCCGAGAAACACGATCCCTGCCACGGAAGGGCGCCCGACCGGCAGGAGAAAGCGCAGAAGTTCCGAATCCACTCCGGGTTCCATTGCAGCCATTGTTACCAGCGTCCGCTGGCTCCCCCTCCGCCAAATCCGCCTCCGCCGCCGGAGAACCCCCCTCCGCCAAATCCGCCCCCACGGCCGCCGAAGGCACCGCCTCCGAAACCGCCGCCATAATACCGGCCGCGGCGAGGTACCCGGATGGCCCGCCAGATGATCAGCCCGAAGATAAGGAACTGCAGGACTGTCACGAGCAGTTCCGGGGGCGGTGTGTGGGCTCCCGGGGCCTCCGGTCCGAAGTCGGCCTTTCCGGTGACCAGTACCTCAGTGGCGGAGGCAACGCCTGCTGAAATGCCGCCGGAAAAATCACCTTCCCTGAACCGGGGGACGATCACCTTCCGGATGATCTGGTCGCAGACGGCATCGGGCAGATAGCCCTCAAGGCCATAGCCCACCTCGAAGCGGAGTGCCCGGTCATTCTTGAAGACAACCAGCAACAGCCCGGAATCAACCTGCCTGTGCCCGATCTTCCATCGCTCTGCGACCCGGAGAGAAGCCTCTTCGAGAACATCGCCTTCGAGCGAAGGAAATGTTGCGACGACAAACTGGATCCGGCGTTCGCGGTTGAAGGCCTCAAGGAGATCCTCAATCCGGCTGCGGGAACCGGAATCGAGCATGCCGGCACCATCATATACATAGGTCTTTGGCGGAGGTGGAGGCTCAAAACGGGCGTGAGCAGCAGTTGCGAGGCCAAGGACAAGCCCCGCGACGGCAATCGGATTCTGGAAACGAAGCTGCAACTACCGGAACTCCACCTTCGGAACGGCCTTTGCGCCTTCATCGGCCTCGAAGGGAACCCGCGGCTTGAAACTGAACATGGAAGCCAGAAGGTTTCCGGGTATCTGCCGGATCC
>CAZSFB010000108.1:0-8326 GCA_964606035.1 uncultured bacterium
GGGGCTATTCCGGGTAATGGTCCAGTTGTCAGGCAGGGGGATGCTGCAACTGTTTTTGATCCGCTACTGACCCGGTTGCTGGATGAGATTGCAACTAACCTCAAACAGACGCACCCTGCATTCGCTTTCCAGAAACGGATCATGGACGGCGGGACTTGCGAAGCGACTGCATTCCTCGCTCTTGGCTTTAGGGCCGTAGGGCTCGCGTTACCGCTTCTGCATTACCACAATATGGGACCGAAGGGACTGATCGCCGCAGAAAAGGTTGCAACGAGTGATGTGGAGAACCTTGTTCTGCTGATGTGTGAGGTTGCCGAACGATGGCAACAAGGGAAAAGATCAACGCTTCTCGTAAAGCGGCTTAAAGAAAAGGTAAAAACCTCGGCCCGGCTGCTAAGGTCCATGCCACTTCCAGACCGTTAAAGCGTCTCTCCACCATCAATGACGAGAACCGAGCCCGTCGTGAAGCTGGATGCATCTGAAGCGAGATAGATTACAGCCTCAGCTATTTCCTCTGGCATCCCGATTCGCTTCATCGGCTGATTGACCAATGCCTGCTTCATCATCACGGGATTATTCCAAATCGCCTTCGACATCTGGGTCTTGATGATTCCGGGGGCAATGGCGTTCACTCTGATACCTGCCGCAGCCCATTCGGTAGCAAGCACCTTGGTCAGCATGATTACCGCTGCTTTCGAGACGCTATAGACACCAAGCCCCGTTGCCGGCCTCAGCCCCGCAATAGACGCGACATTAACAATACTGCCGCGTCCGCTGGCTGCCAGCGCAGGCTGAAGAGATCTGCACAGCAGGAATGGGCCTTTGACGTTGACATCCATCGTCTTGTCCCACGCCCGTTCGTCCGCTCCCAGAGTTGGCCCGATATAGGGATTCGTCGCAGCGTTGTTCACAAGGATGTCGAGCCCACCCAGGTGATCCAGGGTGGATTTTGCAAGGCGATCTATATCTTCCGGTGAAGACATGTTGGCAGGAGCAGCATGAACCTTGCGACCGAGCCTCCGGCAGGATTCAGCAACTCGCTCCAGATCATCGGGTTTGCGTGACGCAATGACCAGGTCCGCGCCCGCCTCTGCCAGCCGTATAACAGAAGCCTCACCGATACCGCGTGAAGCGCCGGTTACCAAGGCCCTTTTGCCCAAAAGATCTCTGCTGTGCCCGGCGCCGACCTGCATATCTCCCATTTTCCCCTCTTTTCCCAATTCACCCTTTCATGGCGTTTCGTATCTGCGTAAGGCGGTAGGCCGGCAATCGTGATATTTCCGTATTCACAATTCGCCTGACTTCTGACGCACTCGAACACTGCAAGGAGTGCAATGCCAGTTCCCGGCAGTCCCGGGCCGACAAAGAGCGAATCAGATACCGGATTAACGGCAGATGGGAAGGTGCAATGGAGAAACTCGACAGACCGAGACCGATCAGCACAGGCAGTGCAGCCAGATCAGCTCCCATTTCGCCACAGATAGACACTTGTTTCCCGGCCCGAGCACCCGCTTCAACAGTCCAGTGAATCAGTTTCAGCACAGCGGGATGCAGACTGTCATACAGCTTGGCGACCCGCTGGTTATTCCGGTCGACTGCAAGGGTATACTGGGTCAGGTCATTGCTGCCGATGCTCAGAAAATCGCACTCTGCAAGCAGCGCATCAGCCGTCAGCACTGCTGTCGGGACCTCTATCATCACACCCACTGGAACGTTTTTGTCAAAGGCTTGCCCTTCCTGCCTGAGTTCCTGCTTGACCTCTTCAATAATCGCCTTTGCCTTACGTATTTCGTCAACGCTGGTCACCATAGGGAGCAGAATCGACAGTTTCCCATGCACAGACGCACGGTAAATCGCACGGAGCTGAGTCTTGAAAACATGCACAAGGTCCAGAAGTACCCTGATCGAACGCCACCCGAGATAGGGATTATCCTCACGCCGTTCATTCAGCCCCTGCAGGAACTTGTCGCCTCCGACATCAAGAATCCTGATGGTTACCCCCAAGGTCTTCATTTCCTTGGCAACACGGCTGTATGTCCGGCACTGTTCCTCCTCGGTAGGAAAATTTTTCTGCATGAGGAACATGAATTCAGTACGGTATAAACCGATACCTTCAGCACCGTAGTGCTTGATCAGCTTCATGTCGGCCACAAGATTCAGGTTGCCCATCAGGCGGATCTTCACTCCGTCCGTCGTCTTAGGCTTGCCGGTTCCTGCCTCATCCAGTTCCCGGCGGCTCGCTTCAAGTTCCCGCTTCACTCGCCGGAACTCTTTCAAGATGGCCGGCCTGGGATTCACATGCACATTGCCTGTATTTCCATCAAGAATGATGTAGTCGCCCGTCCGGATGGACCGGTATCCATCCTCAATACCGACAACAGCCGGGATCTCGAAACTGCGGGCCAAGATCGCCGCATGAGATGTCGGGCCACCGTGCCCGGAGATCATGCCGACCACCTTCTGCGAGTCCATTTCGACAGCATCCGAAGGCGTGATCATATGAGAAACCAGGATATAGCGGTCGTTGAAAGGCACCTCCACCCGTGGCCGGTTCAGGATCTTGTTGATCAGCCGGCGGCCGACGTCCTCGATATCGATCACCTTTTCTCGCGCGTAAGGGTCTTTGGCATCACTGAGAATCCTAACGTAGGCTCCGACGACGTCCCGAATTGCCAGAGGGGCATTGGCTCCCTCAGATATTTTCTGCTCAATCTTTCCGACAAAGCCCGGATCTTCCAGGAACATGAGATGCGTCGAGAATATTTTCGCCTCCTCGTCGGACAATTTTTCGGCAATCCGGGACTCCGCTTCCTTTATATCAGTCTCGGCTCCCTTGATTGCCTCCCGTAACCTTTCGATCTCCTTTTTTTCCCCCAGGAACTGTTCGTCGATAAATAGCGCATCGTGTTCCTCTGTCGTAACAACGGCTCTACCCATAGCGATTCCAGGCGAAGCTGGAATCCCTCTGATGAGGCCGCCTTCCAGCGATACAGACGCCTCCGGCTGCCTTTTCCCCTCCGACTTGCGGCCTTTCCCGCCATCAGTCGCCTGCGCACGGTATTTGTCAATGGAATCCAAAAGGCGGCTGTTCTGGATGATCGTACCCACAAGACTCGCAATGGTTGCGACCATCCGTGTGTCGTCAAGGGTGAAGTCATACGCCTCCCGTTTCTGTACGGCGAGGACTCCTATGGCCTTTTCTCTAAGGATAATGGGGGTCGCGAGGAAGGAGGTGAACTTCTCTTCCTGTGTTTCAGGAAAGTACTTATACCGGGGATGGAGGGGGGCATTCCTTACTGCGACGGTCTGGAGTTTCTCAATGGCCAGTCCGGTGAGACCCTCATGAATTGACAACTTGACACTCCCGACGGAGTTCGGATCGAGTCCTTTGGTCGCTGCGAGGGTGAGGTATTCGGCCGTCTCATCCAGAAGATACACGGAACATACGTCCATCTCCATCGTTTCAGCCACCGAAACGACCACATTTGCCAGGATATCCTGGACACCATGGGCCCTCGCTATCAGCGTCGCTATCTTGTCGAGCAGTGCAAGCTTTTTCGAAGTGGCATCCACTGGCCTGTCCATAACGATTACCACCTCCCATTTCAGAGGAACCCTGAATCTGCTCCGAAACCTGACCGGTTTCTAAAACTTTTTAAAACAGGATTCTGGCTCAGGTATTATATTTGATTCCCACGACGAAGAAGCGACCAGACTCACGAACATTTTGATTTAAATCTCTGAATCCCCTAACAGATAACTCCGCAAGCAATGGCTACCAACATGGCCCAGCCCGATACTCCTCATACCACCGGCCAACGACTCCCCGCACTTGCCGGTGGCAACCCCGTCAGCCGGTATCTTGCCCGACAAGGGTTCTATTATGGCTGGACGATGACCGCAGTGGCATTCCTCTGTGGCCTGTGGTCTATAGGCTTCATTTTCTATACCTATGGCCTCTTCCGTGACCCCCTGAGAAATGAGTTGGGCTGGGGCGTCTCGACAATGACAGCTGCTTATGCCGGGTACACCATTCTGATGGCTTTATGGGGTCCGCTTTCCGCCCGCATGACCGAAAAATATGGGCCGAAGGCCGTGATCAGCGTCGGAGCGGTTATTCTCCCCATGTCACTTGTGATGATCTCAACTGTAAACTCCAAGGTCGCCTTTTTTGTATATTTCAGCGTAATCGCCTCCTTCGGCACTTCTGCACTGGGCATGATTCCCAACTATACCGCCCTGAACCACTGGTTCACGACCAACAAGGCTCAATCCTTCTCGTGGGCTTCTGCCGGTATCTCCAGTGCGGGGTTGATTCTGGTCCCATTCACCCAATACCTGATCAGCAACTACGGATGGCGCCATGCCTATAAGGTCAATGCATTTCTGCTCGCAGCGACAATCTTCGCTCTGATTCTACTGCTCTTTTACAACCGCCCATCGGATCTGGGAGTTGACGAAGAGACACCGCCGCCCGAATCGCCCGATGCCATCCCAGACCGGTTACTCGAGTATCGCGAAATCCTCTGGGACAAGCGTTTTGTCATCTCCGTCCTGTCGCTCAGCCTCGCTTCGGCCTGCTGGTCAGTAATTCTCCAGTCCTTCGTCAGCGACCTTACCACGCGGGAATCCGGCCCCCGTTGGGATCCGCTGGCCGCGGGAGCGATGTTCGCCGTCCTTGGAGCCTTATGCGGTATTGGGAAACCGATTTTCGGGGCTGTGGGAGACCGTATGGAACGCCGGCGTGCGATCCTGCTCGCAATATCAATGCAACTGATCGGGTTCCTGTTGATGCTTGGGACACGCCGGTGGACGGTCTTGCCGTTTCAGATCGGAAATGTTCACGCGGACGCGCTTCTTGCGACCGGCATCCTCTTTTACGGCCTCGGTGTCGGAGGCTGCCTACCCCTTTTCAGTGCGCTCCACGCCGACCAGTTCGGGCGATTGTCATTTTCCCGGGTGTCGGGACTGGCGACTCCATTCAATGTCGCGATCATCAGCCTGATGTATCTTTCGACCGGTGCCATGTATGACCGATACCAGTCTTATCTCCCGCAAAGCTGGGTTCTGATTTCGGCCTATCTGGTTTCACTTGGCAGCATCTCGATCCTCCTCGTTCAGGTGAAACGCCGGCGTAACCCCCGGAAAACTTTCGATACCCCCCTGGAACCCGCAGAACCCGTGTGATCCAAACGAAAAGGCGCCCGATTGGGGCGCCTTTTCCCTGGACGGCTTCCGGGATCAGTCGAGAGCCGTAACTTCCGGCTTTCCGGACTTCTCGTACATCCAGTAGGCAAATCCCCAGCCCGCCAGAATCACCGCACCCAAAACAGCAATATTCACACCGGCGGACAGACCATAGATGAAGGTCATGTGCTGGTTCAGCATCATCGCTACCAGAGGAACCGACATATAGGTGTTATGCTTGGAACGAAGCCCCGCAAGTGCCGCCTGGGCAGCTTCCGGCGCCTTGCCTTCTTTCGTGCAGCCAATGATGTGCTTCTGGGCCGGCCATATCCGCATCCACACGTTGAACGCCATCGTGGTGCCGAACATGGAGCCAATATGGATATAAAGGGCCCGTTCGGTGAATCCGCCGACAAAGTGCATGGCTGCCGCAATCGCAAGAATCAGTGCAAAGCTGACCCAAATACCGACTGTGTGCTGCTCAGCCTTGAGGGCCTTCCAGAGCTGATCATAAATAACCGGCCCGCCAAAGATTGCCACTGCGCCGATAGCGAAGGCCGTCACCCGCTGGCCTTCATCAAAAGCCATTAGCGCGAACCTGCCGCTGTAGAACACAAAAACGAGCAGAAGGATGCCCGTAATCCACGTAAAGGCCGCACCCCAGCGGAACATGTAAAGGGCGCGTGGCATTAACTCAGGGACAACCTTCTTCTTCGTGTCAGCATCATAGGTTTTTACGAGCTGCGCATTTACCCAGTTGAAGAAATACAGGTGCCCTATCCACAGTATTCCTGCGACGACGTGAATCCAGCGGGTCAGAGCGTGTGCGATATCATGCGGTCCCATTTTGAACTTTCTCCCTTTTTCCGGTCCATGGCCGACGATTCATTTTCCATTCGCCTGCCGGTTGCGCCACTCGAAACAATCGTTTATTTTCCAAGTAGCTACTTGGAAATATACCCGTATCCACCTGATGTCAAGCAACTTAAAACAGCCATCATTTTCACCGGCCGGCAGCCGAACCAATGAGCACATTCTGTTTCTCCTGAAAATCAATGGTCCACAGACTACCTCCGAACTAGCCGCGTCACTTGGCATTACCGGAGAAGCTGCGCGACAGCAGCTAAACAAGCTGTTAGAAACCGGCCTGATCTCCGGTGATACTGACACTCATGGAGTCGGGAGGCCGGCCTATCACTGGAAGCTGACCCCCACAGGTCACGCTTCTTTCCCAGACGCCCATTCAGACCTTACCATCCAGCTCCTGACTGCTGCGCGCGAAGGGCTTGGCAATGAGTCCCTGCACACGCTTATTGGCTTCCGGGAGAAAAGCACCATAGAAAACTACTCCCACCGCATGGCCAAAGCCACAACTCTCAAGGACCGCGTATCATTGCTGGCGGACATCCGGGCACGGGAGGGCTATATGGCCGAGTGGCATCAGGTTGGAAGAAGCTTCCTGCTTGTCGAAAATCACTGTCCCATCTGTGCAGCTGCCACTGTCTGCAACAAACTATGCGACAGCGAGCTTTCGATGTTCAAAAGCCTCCTCGGCCCGGGAGCAACTGTCATCCGAACCGAACACATTACTGCTGGCGGAAGACGTTGCGTCTACCGCATCACTCCAGATTCAATTTGACAGATTGGTGACCCCGCAACTACCGCGGGATCAGGTTACCGACCTGGAAGCCACACCTGTTATGAGGATCACCATGCCGAAGCCACTGAATTTCACAATTCTGGTCACGACCGCCTTTTTCCTGATGACGGCTTGTAAGGACAGCGAACCACTGCCGCAAGCATCATTGAGCCCTGCGGCTGTTAATGACCTGGTCCCCGCACAGGCTAATGCAGGGAAAATCGACCCCGAGACCACCGGCAGCATCCAGATCACAGTCCGTTTTCTGGGCGGTGTGCCTGATCGTAAGCCAGAGCCCATCAGCTCAGAGGCATCGTGCCTTGCTCACTGGAACGGGAATCCCCCGCTCGCCCAGTCGATCCTATTACAAAATGGGTTGGTCCAGAATGCATTCGCTTATATCAAGCAAGGCTTGAAGGATTACGATTATCCACCCGCCGACGGTCCGGCGAAACTGGACCAGATCGGCTGCCTGTATACTCCGAGAGTCATCGGCGTCCGAACGGGTCAACCCATCGAATTCATGAATAGTGACGCCCTTCTTCACAACGTTCACACCGTCGCGAAGTCAAATGTCGCCTTCAATATCGCGCAGCCTTTCAAGGGTAAGGTTGACATAAAAACGTTTGCACGGCCTGAAGTGATGGTCAAAACGAAATGTGACATTCATCCCTGGATGGCCGCCTACATCGGTGTAATGGATAATCCATTCTTCGGAGTCACAAGCGAACAGGGGGTGACATCTCTAACTGGTGTACCGGCCGGCGAATACGTGGTCGAGACATGGCATGAGGTCTTCGGGACAAAGGCAGCCACCGTCAAGGTCGACCCCAAGTTAACAACTCCGGTCGAAATCACTTACCCAACCGACGGGAAATAATCTCTTTACCAGTTTTCAGCCGGAGGTTGATAACCGGAACAACTCGAGCGCGTCCGAGACCTTCACGTCTCCATTGGCCTGCTCAAGCTGGAGCCTGCACCGGCTGCAGTCGGTCACGACCTGACTGCAACCGGAACCAGTGACTGCTGCGGTAATCCGGTAAACGGCAGCCTGGGATGCCTCGAAACTCCCTGTCTTCCAGCCCCAGACAGTCCCTGCTCCACAGCACCCCACATCGATACGTGTCACCTCTAGCCCGGGCACCAGGGAAAGGATCCCCGACCCGGCGCCATCAGACTTCATGGCACGTGCATGACATGACGAGTGGTAAGCCACGCGCCCGATCTGTTCCTCCAGCTTCGGAAACCGTCCAGCCCTGGCTGCCTTCCAGAGGAATGGAATCAGTTCTTCAGTCTGTTCGATAACAGCCAGGCCAGCCGCAAGAGTGTCTGCTGACAGCAGCTTTCCGGCATGCAGTCGCAGCATCGCCATACATTGAGGGTCGCCCACAACCACCTTCTGTCCGGCTTCGATTCCAGCAGACGCAGCCGCCACAAATTCCAGGACCGCCAGCCTTGCCCCTGTTGCGTCTCCCTCCTCAAACTTCCCGCGGCCACAGC
>CAZSFB010000109.1:0-6077 GCA_964606035.1 uncultured bacterium
GCAAGCAGAACGCCGAGAGCTGCACCTACCGCGTGAGCTGGTAGGGGCGCGGCATTTCTAGCCGCAAATCAAAACGGCCGGTCCTTTGGGGGCCGGCCGTTTTCGTGCACCGTCAGCGTGTCTTACTCGACGGAGGGCATCATCTCGCAGTCGACCTCGATGGCGTCGAACGGCTCGCTCCAGATATCGATGTCACCCGTGAAGGCGAAGGACGCGGTGAGGTCCAGGCCGTCGCCCTCGATCACGGCATCCGTGAGGTCAATGGACAGGTTGTCGAAGGAAGCTCCTTCGGAGTCTTCCAGGACAGTGATTTCCAGTGAGCAGTTTTCGGGATCGAGGCTCCACTCGCCGAGAAACCCTTCCTCGCCGCCTTCTCCCGAGGTGACCTCGAAGATTGCATAGACCTGCTGGTCATCCGCCAAGATAATCGTACCCTCGCCCAGGAAATCATCCGGCGAGGTGACTTCGCAGGCCAGGTACGAATCGGTCGTCAACCCTTCGCTGTCCAGGTTCTCGACGATGAAGTCGCCCAGGTCGGCCTCGGTGAGGAACGGGCAGATATCGATCACTGCCTTGTCACTGCCGCAGGCGGAGAGGCCGAGCGCGGCGAGTCCCGCGGCGGCAAAAGTAGCTGTCTTTCGTGGTGCCATGAGTGTCTTTCCCCTTCCCGCCGGGGGTTTTCGGTGCAAGTCCATCGGCGGTGACAGGCCGCATTCCCAGAAGTTGTCCGCGGTTTCGCCGCTGCCATTAACGAAGCCTTCGTCCAGTACTTCGAGAAGGGAGCTGTCACAGTATTTTACCTCTCCGCCGCCGCAGGCGGAGAGGCCGAGCGCGGCGAGTCCCGCGAGCGCGAAGGATGCGTGTTTCTTGTTTGCCATGAGAACTGTTCCTTTTCTTTTCCGGATGCGCCCTCCGGGCCCCGGGTAATGAGGACCAGTGTGAATGTTACCTGGGATCAGGACAAGGGTGTTGAGCCCTTTTGTCATCCGCCCCTTTTCACCTCAGCCTCAGCGTTCCCCCTTGCCGCGCTTGTCGAGGGTGCGGCCGGCGGCATAGCCAAGGTAGCCCACGCCGAAGAGGGTGTAGAGTTCCTCCGGAATCGCGTGGAGCCAGCCAGTGGCGCCCCTGGTCAGCGCACCGGCGGCTGCCGGGTCGAAGACGGTCAGTATTCCCATCGGAATGGCCCAGAGGATCATCAGGTAGATCACGTAGAGAAAGCTGGGCCGGGCGCGGCTCGTCCAGGGGTCCCCGGAGCGGGCCTCGGCGAGAATCGCCGAGAGCCGCAGCTCCAGCGGTTTCAGTTCGCCCTCGAGTGCCGCCTGTGCCAGTTTCATCTCGGCCTCTTTCCGGAGGTTCGCGTCTGGAATGACCTTTTCCAGGACACCCTTCACGAGGCTCAATACCGGTTCGAGAAGCATCATGGCTGCTCCAGTTCAAAGTGGGGGAGATCGTGGAAAGTCTGGTCGTCCGGGTCGAAGTTGCCGTTCCAGTCGCCGCCCCACCGGACCCGGATGCCGAGCTGCGCCGCCACGCCGCGGACGACGCCCGCAAAGTGGTCGAACCGGCGGCGGCTGCTCCAGTCAACAGGGAAGGGGGCGGCGTCCACGGCCAGCGACGGAACCGTGTTGTGCTTCGACCGGGGCCAGGGCGTTTTCGAGCGGCCGCCCTGCAATGCGGCGTTCTGTGCGGCCTCGGTGCGGTGGCCGCAGAGGATCGTGCAGTCCTGGATGCGAATCACTTCCTGAAACAGCCGGACGAGGTCCGGGTGGCAGGTGGAGAGACGCTCAAGGGATGTTTTCGAGAAAACAGGCATGGGATTCTCAGGGCCTCCGCAGGTCGAGCTTCAGGTCGTTCACGGTTTCCTTCAGCGCGCCGAGCACAGCGGAGAGGGCGGCGATCTGGGCGTTCTGGTTGTCCACCTTCGCCGCAAGGTCGCGGATCCGGTCGTCGAGCCGTTCCACCTGGCGGGAGTCGGCGGGCCGGAGCAGGTTCTCGCGGGCGAACAGGCCGGTGACACCGATGCCGGCGGCGCCGAGCGCAATGGCGGCCGCCACAACACCGGCCAGCGACCGGTAGGTGAGCGGGATCTTCGGTTCGGGGGTTTTCATGGCAGGCCTCCTTCCGGAATCTCGCCCGTCTCCCGCCAGTGGTCGTAGGCAGCGCAGGCGGCGGCGTTTGCCGTGTCCGGCAAAAACACGTGGACGGTTCCCGTCACCGGGCGGTTCCCGTTTTCGTCCGGCGATCCGAGCGTGACGATCTCGAACTGCCCGGTGGTGTCGTTCCATCTGACGGTGTGCATGGGGTTTCCTTTCTACTGTTTTCTCAGCCAGCAGCCGTTGATGTTTGCCGACACGCTTGTGCCGGTGTTGATCTGGTGCTGGAACATGATGTTGGCGAAATCGCCAGCGAGATATTCGTTTTCGTTCAGCGAGAGGTCCCCGCTCTCCACCGTGAACACGTCACCAGCCACGAACGCCGACCCCTTGCTGAACTGCCCAACGGTGGTGTTGGCGGCGATGATTGTGCGCTTGGCCTTCGTGATCCGGTTGATGGCCACAAGCGCATAGGACGAGTGGGTCTTGAAGGTGACCGTCGTGGGGGAACCCGACACTGTCGCCACGAGGCAGTCCCAGACGAGCCGGTAGGTGCCGGACTGTTTCACATGGTCAAGAGCTGTGCGGAACGCGCTGATTGGGTTCAGCGAGGTGGCTATGCCGCCATACGTGCTGTCGTGAACGAAAATGTCTCCGGCGGCGGTGGCGGCGGAGCCTGAATATCTGCGTCCTTCGGTGGGCATGTTTTTTCCTTTCCCTGACGGGCCTGTGGTTTCCGGTGTGCGGCTTTCAGGCGATGAGCACGCGGCCGAGGATCTGGGGAGCGGTGGCGCCTGTGAGCCGGAACCGCAGGAACCGGAACGGGGCGTCTATCCAGCCGGTGCCGCTGGCGGTGAGCGAAACGGGGGTTCCGTTCACGCTGACCGGCGACCAGATTCCGTTCGTGGTGTCCGTGGCCCACGCGCTGTCACCGAGTTCGCAGTCCGTGGCCGAGAGGGCCGTTCCCTCCAGCACCAGTGTGCCGCCGCCGAAGGTTTTTCCGGGAAGTGTTCCGTTGAAGCTCCAGGCGGCGGTGCGCCCGTCGACGTCGCGGATGGCAAAGGTTCCGTTGGCGGAAAAGTCCGCCTTCTCGATCCGGGTGTCCCGGTCCAGGTTCATTTCGGGCATGGGTTTTCTCCTCTCTTGGATACAGGGGTGTTCAGGCGGTCTTCGTCCATGAGACGGAGACGTGCCGGTGGGCGGCCTGTTTCGTGGCGTTGCCGGTGCGGAGCTGCACCTCCACGTCGGTCCAGCCGGTGGAAGCCAGGGTGACGCCGGAGGTTTCCGCCGTGCGGGTATCAAACCCGGCGCAGGCGGTTGACGACACGTCCAGGACTGTCGTCCCGTCTGCCTTCACGCGCAGGTAGGCGGTGTCGGTGGAGCAGTCGCCGCCCACCTCCATCAGCTCCGCATGGACACGGACGGTATAGGTGCCCGCGGCAAGCCAGAGGCGGTTCTTCGTGACCGTGACGAAGCTGGTGCTGGAGGTGGCAGGTTCCGCCGGGCTTGAGTTCAGTACGATGGTGTTCGTGAGGCCGTCGGTGGCGTTTTTGAGGAACTCCAGATTGTCGCGGACGGTCCGGAGCAATGACTGGGTGATCGCCTTTCCGGCGGTGAGCGTGGCGTCGGTGATGGAACTGTAGCTGGGCATGATTGCTTGCTCCTCTGGCAGTGCGGTTGCTGTTCAGGCGGGGTAGATCGCGTAGGGCGGCGAGCCGTCGCTGAACGGCAGGCCGCCATCGGGCGACAGATACGCAAGGGTCTGGTCAGCGGGCGGGGCCGCCCCGTAGTCCGGCGCGCCGTCCCGGTGGATGAAGGCGTACCGGAGCGCTTCGAATGGCGAGGCCCTGAGTTCAAGCGACACCGAGCCGGTGCCGGGGGAAAAGGCCACGCTCATCACTTCGGCGAGCCTCGCTCCCTCCGGACGCACGGCGATTCCCGCGGGAAGGGTCTCGTCCGGCTGGCCGGGCGGAAGCCGCGGGTGGACGATCTCCACCACGTCCCCGGCCGAACGGATGATCTCTCCGAGCGGAACGGTGGCCTTGAGCCGGGGCCTCGGCTTTGAAAGGTGCGTGGCGAGCCGGGCGGCCAGCCGCTCTGCCAGCGCGTCACCGCCGGAATCCCCGAGCGGGGAATACGGACCGTGGGCGCCGGAGAGCTCCAGCGTGAGCTTGCGGGTCTCGCCGTACCGGCTCACGGAGTCGGCGTCTATATAAAGGAGGCGTTCCAGGAACTCTCCAGTGACGGGATCACGGGAATATTTGAGCTCAATGACGTTGCGCAGGCGGCCGAGGCCCATGTCCATCTGCTCGCCCTCTGGCGACCGGAGGAGACTGTCCAGCCGGGCGGGATTTTCGCCGGCGAGCGGCGGGCCCATGAACCGCACCGACAGTTTCCCGCCGGAGGTTTCCACGAGCGAGACCCCGGCGGTCCGGACGAGTTCGTCCTCGATCCACCTTTTGGCGTCATCGGTTTCGTCTGCCACGAGGAAATCCGTGACGAGGCCGGGGAGCAGCGAATCGCGGACGTTTTCGATGCCCTCCACGTCAATGAGGTCCGCGCTGACGCCAAGCGCGGCGCCGTGGCGGAACGGGGGGGTGTCATAGGGGCCGTTCCCGCCCGCCTCCGTTGTTGTGAGGATGCCGAGCAGAAGGTCCAGCGGGTGTCCGCCCAGCCGGTAGAGCTGCTTCAGTTCCGCTCCGGCGGCATGTGCCGCCGGAAGCGAGAGGAACCTCCCGCGTACACAGCCGGTGAGGTTTCCGGGCCCCGTCGCCGCGCTTTTTCCCGTGTAGCTCACGATCTCGTCCCCGGTCCGCGCATAGCGGGGGGAGAGGTCAGCCGGGTCCAGAAGCCGCGAGAGGTCCGCGACCGGCAGCGTTGTCTGTGCATCTGTGACGGCGGCGGCGAGCCGTGTGCTCCGGCCGTGAAAAAGCCGCTGGTCTTTCAGGCTGCCGAAAAGGCCCCGGCACTGGAACCGCCACGACGCGCCGCCGTCTGCGGAGGTGACCTCGCGGACGCGGCCCAGGGCCATGACCCGGAAATCGTCCGGGTCCGTCATGCCATCGAAGCCGAGTTTCAGCGTGACGCGACGGTCCCGGAGCGGCGTCAGCGACAGGATTTTCAGAAGTCTTCCGTCCAGGTCCGCAAGCCGGAAGCTGAAGGAACTGACGGCGGCGGTCATCCGCTCCTCGTCGAGCGTCTGCGCGCCGGTCACGGGGTCAAGGAGTGAAGCTTCCGCGCCGGGAAAGGCGGCAGTAGGAACCGTGGTGAACGGCCGGGACAGGCCGTATTCCCGGATCCGGGAACCCGCTGGCCATGCGCGGATGGCGGTCTGGAACCGGCCCCGAAGGATGCCCGTGAGCCGGGTGCCGTCGCTGTTTTTACCGGTGTACCGGATGATTTCCCGCAGCGCGGGTCTCTCCGGGTCGGACTGTTCGGCGTAGCCGGTGCTCGGAAAGTCCGAGAACAGGCCGGATTCAGCCTCCAGTTCCGTGGCATCCGCCGCCATAGCTGTCAGCGGCTTTCCCCCGCAAGCGAACTCCACCACCCAGACGGGGGCGGTCTCGGGCCGGGACAGGCTGCGATAAAACCTCGACATGACGGTGCTTCCCTCTGGGCCCGGGTCCGGGCCGTGCTAGGATCAGCGGGTATGCTGAAAAAACTCGCTTTTGCTTTCGTGATGACCGGTGCGCTCTCCGGCTGCGCTGGAAAACAGCCGCCGCTAAAAACCGTGGAGAAGGTGGAGCTTTCCCGCTACCAGGGCGTCTGGTACGAGATTGCGAACTACCCCACCCGGTTCCAGCGCGGCTGCATCGCCACCCAGGCGACCTACTCGCTGAAGGAGAACGGCGACGTGGATGTGCTGAACCAGTGCCGCATGGAGCGGATGGACGGGGAACTGAATATGGCCCACGGCACCGCGAAGGTGGTTGACAGGGAGAGCAACGCGAAGCTCAAGGTCACCTTCTTCTGGCCGTTCTACGG
>CAZSFB010000109.1:6087-8298 GCA_964606035.1 uncultured bacterium
GCGGTGGTGGGAAATACGGGCCGCGACTGGCTGTGGATCCTTTCCCGGACTCCGGTGCTGGACGAGGCGGTTTCTGAGGGGATTCTCTCCCGCCTGCCGGAGAAGGGCTATGACCCGTCGAAGCTGGTGCGGACCCGCCAACCGGTGTCCGTCGGGACACCGGAATCCGGAAGACAGGATTAATTCCAGATTGAGTGTAGATTAACGGAAAGGTGAACCGTATACGCCTGGGTTAACGGAAGTAGCTGTTCCAATTGCACTTTCCGGCAATTCCTCGTTCAGTGTGATTTGGGTCCTATATAGCCCTGCTTTTGTTACTGGATTAACGTCAGTCTGTTCTCCGCATTAATTTATGAATCTCCGTTCTCAACTGCTGGATTCCAATGCACGGCTCTTGGTAATAATGGGGCACCCCGGAATCCTGGAGGACCGGCTAAAGGGTCGTGCGATGTGCGCCGAACGGCGTGCAAAGGGGATCCTTTTTCCGCTTTCCCCAGGGCCCCGGGAGAGAGAGAAAAACCATAACAAGGAGTTCCATTCATGAAACGCGTTTTTGAAGCTGCATTCCTCGCCGCCCTTCTTGCCGGTACCCCGGTGTTCACCTCGGTCGTGAAGGCCGAGGAGAAAAAGGAAGAGAAGAAGGACAAGAAAGACGAGAAGAAGGACGAGAAGGCCCCGGCGACCCCCGCCACCCCGGCAACTCCGGCGACCCCGGCTGCTCCGGCGAAGTAATCCTCCGGTTTCTTCCGAAAACGGGCTGGAACTGCTGTGGTTCCGGCCCGTTTCTTCTTTTTCCCGCCGGCCTTCACATATCCCTTGGGGTCAGGATTCCGTTTCTGCTCACGGGCGGCCAGGGGATGAGCGAGCCCGACACGTCGTCCCATATTTCCACAGTACCGAAGAACGTGTTCGAGGCTGGTGATGATCCGTTGGCGCAGGTGAAAAACCACTCGCGAAGGCTGGTGTCTGCTCCGCCCGGCGGCAGTGTTTCCCCGTCGAAGGGGCCCTCGCCGTTGAAAAACACCCGCACCCTCGTTACCGCCTGGCCGCTGTCCAGCACAAAGAGCTGGAACCGGATGATGAGCCGGTGGCACGGATCCTCCTGGAACGGTTCGGCCCGCGGGATTTTCCCGGCAAGGGTTCCAAACACCGCCTTCAGGGTTTTTGAGCCGTCACCGGAGACGTTGTAGAGGCGGAGTTCCCGCGCCGTGCCCGTGTCGGCCACGACGACGGCGGTGCCTCCCCCGAAGGACGAATGAATGAGCCCCACGCCGGCTTCCCAGAGCGAGCCGGGCGCGATGGCCGCGGGGTAGGTTCTCCAGAGCTTCAGCCGGACCAGCGCGTCGGCGGTTTTCCGCTCCGGCGAGGAGGGCAGGAGGCGGACGAACCTCGAAGCGGGATCAGAGGTCGCCCCGGCCTGCTCGATGCGGCCGTCGTTCCAGGTGAATGACGAAAGATCGCCTGAGAAATCGCCGGACAGGGGACTCGTATAGCCTGAGAACCCGTGGGATTTTCCGAAGGTGAAGGGAACGTCGCCGGTGTCGATCTCGGTGTCCGGTACGGGCTGCACAGCGAGCTGGAGTTTCACCGAGCGGGTGCCGGGAACAGCGCGGTCAATCTCGAAGGTCCTTCCCGACGGCCGGACCACCATTCGGTTGTCCAACAGCGCGTCGGGAAAGAGCCACATGGGCGCGCCGGAGACAACCGGTCCGCCGGTGGCGGCGGCCCGGCTCCAGCCATCGGAAATCCAGCGGCTGTCGGGCAGGTATTCAAACCCGGCCGTGAACCTCTCCGGCTCGCCGCGCAGGACCGTGTGAAGGGTGCCGGATTCAGTCTGCACCTGTCCGCGGGCGGCGAGGTCCACCGTGACGCGGCGACTTTCGATCCTGGCGGGCCAGCGGAGCTGGGGCCAGACAAACTGCGCCGCCTGCGGCGGGTTGCGGAGCGGCGGGCCCGGTTCGGTCCAGCGGAGGCGGCTTCCGGCGGCGACACCGAGATCCGGCAGCACGGAGAGCCCCCTCACCAGCGGATAGCCGTCGCGGGTCACGATGAGGCAGTCCGGGTCTGACTGGAGGATCGTGAGCGGCAGCCCCTCGGCCGTGTTGCTCCAGCAGAGGGCGAGTCCTTCGGTTCCGATACGTCCGCCCGTGACCACCGGTATCCGGCGCACGTGGAGCCGGAATCCATAGTCGGAAGGCGCGGAGGGCTCCG
>CAZSFB010000110.1:0-8154 GCA_964606035.1 uncultured bacterium
CGAGCCGTTCATTGATGCGTCATCCCGCGCCGCATTTTTCCGGACCGTGCTGGACTATGACCGGGCCGGACATGCCATCTGGCGCAAACTCTTCGAATCCCTGTCATAAGGCGGATGATGCAATCCCCAATGGGCTGGCGGCTGCACGGGCTTGACACGATGATACTATTTTAGTATAAATGTCTCAAACGGGGGACAGCGACTATGACAGCATCGGCAACCGGCTCAAGGCGAACCAGATCGAAATTCAATGAGGCACTGTTCCAGGAAGCGCTGGCAAAGCCACGCCTGCAGCAACCATTGCCGGAATGCCTGCCTGGCAACCGTGCGGGCGGGAAAGTCCGCGTCCGCAACGAGGATGAACTTCGTGCCATGACGCGCCAGTGGTTCGTCGACTACGAGGCCAAACTCGCGCATTACCGCAAGCTCGGCGTGAATATCGACTGGACGCTGGACTGGGCGCAAAAATACTGGTGGAGCTGGATCATGCTGGATATGTCCATGAACGACGAGCTCTACACGCCGGATCTGAAGTATGTGGATCCCACGACATTCGGACGGACGATTGTCGGACTGAAGGAGTTCGTCGATTACAACATGGCTTTCTTCGCCGCAATTCCGGACTGGCGCTACGACCCCCTTCCCGGCCAGGTCTATCTCGACCTGACACCCAAGGGAGAGGTCAGGATTATTGTGCGTTATATCGGCAGCGGGCATTTTTCCGGCAATCTCCGCCTGTACCCCTATGACGACACCGCGCCGGTCCTCGACGGTAACGGCGCATTTGTGCAGTGCGCGGCGGTCGACCGGTACCATTTCAACTCAGATGGCCTGATGTACGAAGGTGAAACGCTCTGGGACTTCATTGATGCGACCCAGTCGGCGGGGATCATGCCCTCGGCCGAGAGTCCCCTCTTCCGGTCACTGATGGGTGCTTCGCGTCTGGTACGGGCCTGGAAGCAGACAAAAGAGCGAATTCCATTTCTGAAAGCACCATGAGCGAACAGCAGGCTGACAAGATCCTCGACGCGACCTACTCGCTGCTAAGCCGGTACGGTCTTCGCCGCACGTCCATGGAGGATATCGTACGCGAGTCGGGCGTATCCCGGGCGACACTGTTCCGCCGTTTCCACAGCCGCGATGAGCTGCTGCAGAATCTCATGACCCGGGAAATCACCCGCTTTCTCGAAGGGCTGGGTGAACGCCTGAAGACGGTAACCGATCCCCGGGACCGGCTCGTCGAAATCTTCGTCTACTTTACCGAGATTGCTCCAAAGCACACGGTTCTCAGACGCCTGCTGGAGACCGACCAGGAAACGGTATTGCCGCTGCTGACAGTGAATTCTGACCGTCTGCTCAGCATTGGCAACAACTACATCAGGTCCGAGCTTCTCCTGGCGGCGAAGGCCGGATATCGCCTCACGGCGTCTCCCGATATATGCGCTGAGCTGCTCACCCGGCTGTCCCATTCCTATCTGCTGAATCCCGGTTCGGTTGTACCGCTCGATGACACGAAGAAGCTGCGCAGGCTGTTCCGCTCCACAGTCCTGCGCCTCGTCATCGAGGATATTGAGGTCGCCTGATTGCCATGGCTTCGAAAAAACTCGCCATCGTCCTCTGGGAACCCGGCGAAGTCGGGCTGGCACTCATGGATGCGGTCCAGAAGCGGACAGACCTCGAAATTATTGGGGTAAAGATGCGCGTTCATGCGGGCAGCCCTGGAGCGGATTCCTTCCCCGGCGTACCCGTTTTTGGGACCCATGAGGATTTTCTCTCCCTCAATGCGGACTGCGTGGTCGTGACTCCGCCGGTATGCGCTGATCATGAGGAGACAGACCGGGTTGTGGCGGAACTTCTGCGTGGCGGGAAAAATGTCATATCGACAGCAGCCTGGCACAGTCCGGCGATGATGAACTCACCGTCGGGCTCACTCCTGCGCGACACCTGCCGTGAGAGTGGCGCAACGTTCCACGGAACCGGACTCCATCCGCTCTCCATGGTCAGGCGTCTGCTTATCACGCTCTGCCGTGCCCTGGTCCGCGTGGATTCCATCACTCTCATGGAAACCCTGGACCTGGAACGATTGCCGGACGACTTCCTTGGAGGGCTCGATACGCTCGGATTTGGACACCCGGTTCCGGGATCAGATACGGCAACCGCCTTTCCGCCAGCTGTCAGGGACGCCATGACAGGTTTCATTTCGGATGTCGCCGCCATCCAGTTCGGTAATCTGCAGGGCCTGGAGTTTAAAACTGCTGTTCATGCTGTTCCGTCCCCGGATGACGTGGCGACAAGGGGGAAACGGATTCCCAGGGGTACGACCGGCGCGATTCGCCTGACAATCACCGGAAAACTGCCGGACCGTACAATCATTACCCATGAAGGTTACTGGTATGCCGGTACCGCCAATGCGCCCGGTGCCGGGGTAATGCCGTTCGCTGCCAGCAAAAGTGGCCTCGGTTATTCGATCCGGATCGCTGGTGAACCAACACTTCTCGAATCCCAGATCGAACTTGAACCGGCAGAGGCAGGCAACCCGCTTGTTAGCCTTGCAGCACAATCAATTCTTGACGCGATACGCCCCGTCTGCGAGGCAGCACCAGGGATTCTTGTTGTGGATACAGATCCCCACTTTCAGAAAGACGAACGGGTGTGATCTGTCCGGTGTCCCGGCATATCGAGATGAAACAGCCTTACAGAATCATCATTTGGGGACCTGGAGAGGTGGGCGGAGCGGTAACGCGGGCGGCCCTCCGGCGGCCGGATCTGAAGATCATCGGCGCGAAAGTGTTCAATCCGGCCAACAATGGCCGGGATCTGGGCGAACTCGTCGGGGCTGGTTCCCTCGGCATCCGGGCCACGACCTCGAAGGACGATATTCTTGCAATGGAGGCTGACTGCGTGGTCGTGACTCCAATTCCCAAATCCATCATCGAGGGTCTCGACAACGATGTGATCGACATTCTGGAGTCGGGGAAAAATGTTGTCACATCCGCCGCCTATCACAACGTCACAATGCCCAACTGGTTTGCGTCAGCCCGGACGCCGACACAACTCCTGCGCGAACTGAGCAAAACCCATGGAATTGCCCAGACTGACGCCGAGGCGGTCGCCCTGGAACTGAACAGGCTGGTGATGGGAGTGGTGCACAACAAGGCGTTCCGGCCTGTGCTGGTTCCGCTGCTCGACCGCCTGCTGACCTCTCCGGAGAAACCGCTGGTACCGCTTCGGGCGGCGCCCGAGCGGTTGCATGCGGCATGCATAAGGGGAGGAGTCTCGCTGCATGGAACAGGTGTCCACCCGACCTTCATGGCGGAACGGGCGGGGATGACCTTGGCGGGCGCTCTTGCCGAAGTCAGCCACATCCGGTTTATTGAGGCTGCCGATTTCAGTTACACGCCAGACGGAATGTGGGGCGGTCTCGGAGCACTCGGTTTCGGGCGGCCGCTCGAAGACCTTGACGACCGATTTCTTATCGCCAGGGCAGGCGATTTCTACTACGGCGATGTAATTGGAAACATGGCGTATCTTCTCTATGGATTACCTGCCAGTGAAGTGCGTCTCGAACGTTCATTTCGGGGAATTCCGGCGAAGCGGGATTTCGATATCGGCAGCACCCGGATTCGTAAGGGTCACGCCGCCGCTCTGCACATGGTCCACAAGGGATATATCCGGTCCCATCATTTCTTCACCAACGAGGAATGCTGGTATCTCGGTCCCGAGGTTGAATATCGTGGTGACAACCTGCCTTTTGGAAATTTCCATACACCGATCAGCTATACGGTCGAGGTCCAGGGCAAACCGGCAAACCTCCGCGCACAATTCAGCTATGACGGCCACGGAGACCGGGCCGGCTGGACCGGAGATCCTGCCAAGATCGCCACGGCAGCACTCCGTTCCCATCATGCACAGAAAGCCCGCAAGGAAGGCGTGACCAATCCCCTCACCCAGGTCACAGCCCTCGCCATCCTGGATGCCATCGGACCGGTCTGCGAAGCCGCGCCGGGTATCGTTATTGATGATCCCGGAATCAGGTACCGTCTCGACGGTTAAGCAAGGACCGCCGTGACGCCGGATCGCTTGATGACTCCCGGTAACTCCAGCAAATGACGCTGGCTGCCCGGGAATGTCTGGCGGGCCCGGAGGGACTCGAACCCCCGGCCTGCTGGTTCGAAGCCAGCCGCTCTATCCAGCTGAGCTACGGGCCCGCGTCCGTGAACCGGCTCCCGCATTAGCACAAGAACAGTGGATGAAACACGTTCACCGGCCTTTTCAGGAGAGGCTTTCGGGCGGCAGGAATCCGTGTTAGGATTCCGTCCATGTCGATAGAGCATATAACCGAGCCGAAGGAGAGGCTGCTGGCGCTGCTTCTCAGTATCGGCGGCCTGATGGAACAGGTCGCCAACCGGCAGATATTCCGGCAGTTCGATCTTTCGAATGCCCAGTACGAGGTGCTGCGCATTCTGGCAGACCGTTCTGTACCGATGAGCCTGTCGGACCTTTCGCGGCTTCTCGTGGTTTCCAATGCCAATGTCACGGGTCTCATTGACCGGATGGAGGCCCAGGGACTCGTCAGGCGCAAGACCAAGCCGGCAGACGGCCGTGTGCGGCTCATCGAGATCAGTGCCGCCGGCCGCAAGCGTTTCCAGCAGGCGCATGCCGCCAATATGGATGCCATTGCAGAGTATCTCCAGACTTTTACCGACGACGACCTCCGGCAACTGCTGAAACCCCTCGAAATTCTCCACATGCGGGCCGAGGCTGCCGCGATGGGCATGTACAAGCTCCGGTGCAACCAGGAGCCGGACACCGGCAGAAAAGCCGCCTCTGGCGGCTGATTTTCGCGCCCGTGACCTGGCGGTTTCCAGCGGGTTTCTTTTTCCGCCGGAACCGCTAGATTGCCCGCTCCCAGCGGAGATTACCCAAAAGGCATGAGCGCCCGGATTCCCAGACTTGAACAATCCGAGATGCCCCCGGATCTCGCGGCACGCCTTGAGCCGCGGGTGAAACGGCTCGGCTACCTGGGGGAGTTTTTCAAGGTGGCGGCCAATCAGCCCCGCGTTCTTTCCACCTTCATGCAGCTGACTGACGACCTGAAAGAGGCACTCCCCGACCGGCTGACCGAAGTGGTCGCCCTGACGGTCTCCACCGCGACCAATAACGCCTACGAACGTCACCAGCACGAACGGCTCTCGGAGAAACTCGGCTATGGCCGGGAGTGGATTCTCGAGGTGATGAGCCTGGGCGAGAATGCCGGAAAGCTCATGAGTTCCACTGAACAGTCGGCGCAGAAATTCACACTCGCCGCATTGAGAACCCACGGCAGGAACTGCCGGGAGGAGCTGGAATCCCTTGTGACTGAAACCGGACCTGAACAGGCCGTAGCCATCATCCTGCTCGTGGGCCGGTACCTCACCCACTCGATCTTCGTGAATGCCCTTGGGCTGAAACCGCCGGTGCCGTCGATCTTCCCCGGTGGAACGGAAGGGACACGCTGATCATGAACCCCCTCTGGATCACGGAGCAGGAGGTCACATCCGTGATGAACATGTCGGGGGCAATTGCCGCCCTCGAAAGGGGTCTTGAAATCGAATCAAAAGGGCTCGCCCGGAACATGGTGAAGACCCACGTGAATTTCCTCGGCCACGGGAACCTGCACGCCATCGGTGCTGCCTTCGAAACACCGCTTGATAACGGCATCCCCGGCATCGTTGGTACCAAAACCTGGGCGCATACCGAGGGTGGTGCCATGCCACTTCTGGTGCTGTTCAACGCCGGAAACGGGTCACTGCTGGCTGTGATCGAGGCATTCGCCCTGGGACAACTCCGTACCGGCGGCATTTCAGGAGTGGCAACGAAATGGCTTTCCGCTTCTGGCACGGCAGAAATGGCACTGATCGGGGCAGGCAAGCAGGCGCTCGCGCAGGTTGCTGCCGTCAACTGCGTCCGGCCGCTCCGGCGTGTGCGGATATTCAGCCGCAATGCGGAGAAACGGATGGCGTTTGCGGAAAAGCTCCGGCAGAGGGTTCCGGGTATCGAGGCCGTGCCCTGCGCAACTGTTCAGGAGGCCGTGAAAGGCGTTCCCATTGTTACGCTCGTCACCCGTGCCACAGAGCCGTTCCTTGGCGCACCGATGCTGGCACCGGGCACCCATGTGAATGCCGTTGGTGCCATCACACCCGAGCGGGCCGAGTTCCACCAGGATCTTTTCCAGCGGGCCCACTGTCTCGTGGCCGACAGCATTGACCAGGTAAGAAAGCTATCCCGTGAGTTCCGGGACCAGTTCGGTAGTGACGAAACCGGCTGGCGGACAGTCCGGAGCCTCGCATCCGTTGTCGCGGAAAAATCGGGGCGACGCCCAGCCGGGGATCTCACGGTATTCAAGGCGATGGGCGTGGGGATATCGGATCTGTCAGTGGGTATCGAGGTCCTGAAGGCTGCCTGGGCAGGGAACCTGGGCCGGCAGATACCAATGCCTTCACGTGCGGAAATCTCTTTTGATTGAGCCGGCAACAGCCGGGAGGAGCGACAGGATATGGTGACCGAAAACCCGAAAGTAAAGTTCATCGACCGGACAGGTCAGTCCGCACCCGCCCTGGAGCTGATGAAACCGCTGCTGATCTCGAAAGAAGAGCTGGAAGCCGAAGTGGACCGGCTGGCGGCCCTTCCGCGGCCCGCCAACGGAAGGCGCCAGTCCATCATTGCCCACCCGGACACCGGCGCCGGAAATGGCCTCGCCCCTGGAACGCAGGTAACACTGAATGTGCTGCTCCCCGGTGAATCCACAAAACCCATTCGGCACAACTCCTCTGTGGTCAACTTCTGCATCCGGGGCGGCGGCCACTCCCTGATTGGCGGGAAGAAGATCGTGTTCGAGCAGTATGACGTCTGGAACACCCCTTCGAATGCCATTTATGAGCATTTCAATGGCACGGACGCGATCCAGGTGCGCCTGGCCTATTCGAACGCCGCGCTGCTCGAAAAAATGAACATCCATGTTGTGGATGAGGACCCGCTGGGCCCAAAGCCCTGGGACGAGAAGCGCGGAGCCCATGAAGGCGGCGGCCACGGCGACAAGAATCCGTTCGGAACCTTCAAGCTTACCGAGGACGGAGCCTATCTCATGCCCTATGAGACGCTGGTGAATCCGGATGTGGTCGAATGGCCAGTCCTTCACTGGTCCTGGAAAAGGGTGAAGGCTGAACTGGACAAGCTCGCGGCCCTTGGCGCCGACTACAAGGGACGGAGGCTCTATCTCCTTTATCACCCCTCCAGCGGACGGTTTAACGGCACCAGCCCGAACTTTTTTGCCACCATCACGATCCGGCCGCCAAAGATCGTGGACCGGCCGCACCGGCACTCATCCTCGGCCATCAACTATTTCTTCGGCGGCACCGGGCACAGTCTCGTGGACGGAAAACGCTACCACTGGAAGGCCGGCGACCTGATGCTTACCGCACCGGGCTGGGCTGTTCACAATCACGCCTCGAATGACGACCCGGTCTACGAGCTCACCATTCAGGACAGCCCGCTCAACCTCGCCATGGACTCACTCATGTGGCAGGAAGACCTGGGGCGGCCCTATTCAATGCTCGGATCCTCAAAAGGTTTCGAAACCAACCGTGCAAAGGTGGCAGGCTGACCGACATGATCTCTCTCGACAGGAACTTTCTCAGGGGAAGCTATCCGCCCGTCGTCACGCCGTTCCGGAACGGCGAGGTGGATTACCGGAAATACGCGGAACTGGTTGATTACCAGATCGCCAACGGCTCCCACGGAATCCTTGTGACCGGAACCACCGGGGAGCCCAGTACGCTCACCGTCGAGGAACGGGCGAAACTGCTGGAAGCGGCCATCCGGCAGACCAAACGGCGCGTTCCGGTGGTGGCGACCACCGGCTGCGAATCCTATGCGGCGACGCTGGAACTGACACGGAAGGCTGAAGCACTTGGCGCCGACGCGCTGCTTATCGTGACTCCCTACTACATCAAGCCGCCGCAGCGCGGGCTTGTGGAATACTACATCGCACTCGGCCGCGAAACGAAAATCCCGATGATGATTTACCACATCCCTGGCCGCGCTGTGGTGAACGTGACCGTTGAAACCGTTGCACGGATCGCCGAGAAGGGCCCGCAGCGCGTCGGTACCAAGCCT
>CAZSFB010000111.1:0-8141 GCA_964606035.1 uncultured bacterium
CCCTGACGGCGTTACCCTTCTCCGACAATGAATTTGACGGGATTATCACAACCGACGTGATGGAACATGTACCCGATGACCGGGCGGCGCTACGGGAACTCGCACGGGTCCTGAAACCTGGCGGAACACTACTCCTCACCGTACCCGCGCATCCGTCCATGTGGACCGGGCACGATGTCGCACTGGGGCATGTGCGGCGTTATACCGAGACGGGTTTCCGGGATCTTCTTGCCGCGGCTCCCGAACTGGAGGCCGAAACCGTTTCTTACATGAACTGCGCGGCATTCCCGCTGGCCGCAGCGCAACGCTGGCTACGTTCCCGACGCGAGAAAAAATCTGGATCTCCGGTAGTGGTTAGCGACACCGCAGAAGTGCCGCCGGCGCTGGTGAACGAGACCGCCGCCAGGATATTCGCCGCAGAGCGGCACCTGCTGGACCGGTTTCAGCTTCCATTCGGGGTTTCGATCATCGCAGTACTCAGGAAAAAAAATCATGTGGAAGAGCGAGGATGTCCTGCACCTAGGAACCCGCTGGGGACGATCCCGCTGGTGACAGCGGGCATCGTCCTTCTGCTTGCGTTGGTAATGATTTCCGCACCCCATTTGACGGGAAACTGGCTGGCGGGACATGAGGGGCCCAGCTATCTGTTTCGTCTGGCGGAATATCACGCAATGCTCAGCCAGGGAGAGCTTTATCCGCGATGGATGCCTGATTTTTACTGGGGATATGGGTATCCGCTTTTCAACTACTACTCTCCGGGTCTGTTCGCTTTCGGCTCGGTGGTCATGGCGGCGGGGTTCACGGCGGTCCAGAGTCTCCATTTCGCTTCCGTTATGTCGTCGGTGCTTTTTTTTCTGGGCTCGTTCCGGTTGGCGTCCCTGTGGACCCGGCGGACGGACGCCGCATTCGCGGGCGCGCTGGTCGCCACGCTTTCGATCTACCGGTTCGTCCAGTTCTATGTGCGGGCTGACCTGGCGGAGGCGTTCGCCACCGGTTTTGTCCCGTGGGCGCTGGCTGAAGGCATTATCCTTTCGCGGGACCGCAACCCCAGGGCGTTTGCACGGCTGGGACTGTTTCTCGCTGCGACTTTCTATTCGCACACAATCACCTCGGTCATGACCTCAGGTGCACTGGGACTGTTGGGCCTGTCCTGCCTGTTTCGCCGGAATCCGGCCGGGTTCGTCCGCGTAGGGACGGGGTCTTTCCTCGGTGTCGCAATCGCCGCTGCGTACTGGGTCCCGGCATTTTTTGAACAGAAATATGTGAGCACGGACCGGATGATCAGCAATGCATTCAACGGTGCCGAGTGGCACGAACATTTCGTGATGCTGTATCAGCGGCTATCAACATACTTCTATTACGGCGATTCGGTCCCGGGAGCCGGCGACAGGCTGTCTTTTGCAACGTCGTATCCCGCCATCGCGGTGCTGGCCACGGCTGCTGTGCTGGCAATAGCAAACGCGGAGTTCCGCCGGAAGGCATGGCCTCTGATTGCTGCAGCCATTGCCGTCAACCTGATGATGTTCTCCGCAACGAAGCCATTGTGGGCAGTGTTGCCACTCATCAAATATTTCCAGTTCCCGTGGCGGTTCCTCGTGCTGGATGCCGTTCTGGTGGCACCGGTGGCGGCCATTGTGATTTCAGAGCTGGAAAGACGACGGCCGGGTAAAATATGGCTGGCGGTTCTGGGGTTTCTGGTAATTGCGGGTGCGGTGCTGCACTTTGATGCGCTGATTGTCGACACTTTCCGGGAGACATTTTTCGGCGGCAAGAAACAGTATGCCACGGTCGGCTGGCACTTGCCGCTATTGCTGGCGGCAGTTGTGGCAGGTACGGCCTCTGCAATGCTTGTGGTTTCCGTGTGGCTTGAAAGGTGGGCATGCGTTCTCATTGGGGCCGCCCTGCTTTTCACAATTCCAGTCAGCGTGTCGCCGCTCCTCAGGACCATTTACAACCCGATGGCCATCGACAGTGATCTCCGCGAGGTTATCGAGCAGCCAGCAGGGATGCAGCGATACGGACTGATGCTTCCGTCCGGAAAGGTCATTCCGGTCACGACGGCGGCGCAGGACGAATACCTTCCCCGTACGGCACGTGTTGAGCAGGAGAAACCCCCAGAGACGCCGGGCCGGTTCCTGACTGGTGCCGGGACGGCCCTCGTGGTGGAACAGAGGGGCGACTTGCGGCGGTATGCCGTGAAGGCAGATGTTTCCTCGGTTGCGGAGCTGTCGTATTTCTATTTTCCGGGTATCCAGGTGGATGTGGATGGAAGCCCCCGCGAACCCGGTATGAGTCTCGCCGGGCTGGTAACTGTGAACCTTGAACCGGGCGGGTACCTGGTTGATATCTGGTATGATGGGACCCGGCTGCAGAAATCGGCCGAATTCCTGTCCCTGGTCGGTCTGGCAATCATGCTGCTCCTGTATTTCTCTCCCGCCCTCAAACGGCGGATGGGTGCCAGCGATGGAGCGACCGGAAATGGGTGAGGCTGGTCCGGCTCGCAGGCAATACTCTGAATGGATAGACCGGGTGGTCGTCCTAGTTCTGTTGACCGCACTGCTTGCCGTGCCATTTGTTTGTTTTAACTGGTTCGTCACGCATGACGGGCTGACTTATCCGGTCCGGGCGGCTGAGTATTCCTATCTGCTGTCGTCAGGTGAGGGATACCCCCGGTGGGCCCCCAGTTTCTATTGGGGATTCGGATACCCGATCTTCAACTATTTCCCGCCGCTGGCATATTTCCTGAGTCACCTTGTCATGCAGGCCGGAATGCAGGCGCCGGCGGCCGTACGATGTGTCGAGCTTTTCACATTTCTTGTGGCATTTGGCGGACTGTTCCGGCTGTGCCGGCTGTTCACCAATGGTTCCGGCGTTGCATTTGCGGCGGCCATTGCGGGAGTGCTCGCGCCCTACCGGTTCGTGGATGTCTATGTCAGGGGAGACCTTGCCGAGTCCCTCGCATTCGCACTGGCCCCATATGTCTTCGCCGAGGCGGTCAGCTGCAGCCGGCGGTCAGACCTGAATGACGGTTTCCGTCTTGCGATCATGGTCGCGCTCGTGTTCTACTCGCACACACTCACGTCATTCATGTGTTCAATTGCACTGGCTGTCTTCGGGTTGTTCCACCTTCTGCGGGGCCGGGCCGGAATATTTTTCCGGGTTGGATTGTGGAGTGCGGCGGGACTTTTGATGTCGGCTGCGAGCTGGTTGCCCGCGTTGCTTGAACACAAACTGGTCAACGTGGCGGTGGCCACCCAGGCGAGGGATTTCTATTCCTATTTCTGGGGAGACCATTTTATCGCGATCTGGCAGCGGCTCGATCCACGATTCGGCTTTGGCCCATCAATTCCGGGGACTGGTGACAAGATGAACTTCACTGCCAGCTTCGTGATGCTTGGGGCCGTCTCATGGGCCTTGCTGAAGCTGGGCAGTGATCCGGGGCGGAAGCGGTACGGGCCGCTGCTGCTTGTGTTCGCTACTGTGCAGTTCCTGATGCTTGAGCCTTCCCGTTTTGTCTGGGCACACGTGCCGTTTTTCCCCTTTTTCCAGTTCCCCTGGAGGTTCCTCATTCTGGACGCGATTCTAGGAACGATACTTCTGGCTCTTGTGCTTGATGAGGCCACGGGAAACCGTTCTGCAGGCCCGCCCTTGTACATCCCACTGCTGGTAGCTGGATGCGGTTTGGTGGCAGCCCTGATGTTGACCGGCTGGAGCGGGGCGATCAGTGCAGGCAACGCTTCTGTAGCATCAGGTGCATTGGCAGTTACCGCGCTTTTCTGGGTGGCAATACGGTTTAAGGGGGCGGAGCGGGCAGCGATTGTTGCATCTTGGTTGCTGGCTGTACCGGCAATGGCTTCCGTGATTGCTCACGCGAAACAGACGGAGTTTCCGGCGGCCAGTGTCTGGAATAATCCGTCCTTTGCCGATCCGGAGGTAAGGGAACGGACGACCCTGAGGCGCCATGACGGAGTCATCGAGCCGTTGCAGACGACCGGCACGAATGAATTCCTGCCGCTGACCGTGGAGCCCGTGCCTGGCCCCGATATCATGGGTGTTGTGCAGTATGAAGGGGAGACCGCCGGTAGCGGTTACCGGCTGGTCCAGAAGAGAGGGACATATCATGAATGGGAAATGGCCGTTTCTGAGGCTCAGGCTGTCTTGCTGCCGGTGTTTTACTTCCCCGGTTGGAAGGCGGAGTTAGATGGTTCAACTGCCCGGATTTTTCCCGGCCGGTTCGGACTGATCCGGCTTGAACTGCCGACAGGGCAGCACCGGATTGCGATTCGGTACGAGGGCACGACGCTGCAGGTTGCCAGCGAAGTCATTGCGACGGTTTCGTCTGTTCTGCTGGCCGGTGGATGGCTGCTCTGGTGGATGCGTAGCCGGCGACTTGCGGGTGATCAGGGGGTTGCCGGGAAGTAGTAAACAATTTCACCGGGTTTCACCATACCCAGATCATCGCGGGCGATACTTTCAATATAGGTGTCGTCGATTTTCAGACGATCACGTTCGTTCTCCAGCGCGGCTATTTTCTCTTTCAGTGTGGAGACCCGCTGCTCGACCTGCTGTAACTGTAGGTGCTCGAAATAAAGCTCGGATCCGTTCCTGGCAAGATGCCACAGCAGGGCCAGTGAGCCGAGCGTACCGATCGATACAATTAACCAGCGCCGGAGCATATTAGGGTTACTATTATCCGCATTGTGAAAACGCCGTCAACTGTTTGATATAATTGAGTTTATCCAGAGTTTATGGAGCCGGTTATGGATGGGCGGCCGATGGGGTTTACCGGACTGGCTCAGGCAGGTATAAAGAGCTGTCCAATAAGAATGTCCGGAGGGACTCCATGAGTGACGATCGCAACTATGTGAAACGGCGCCACATGTTCATTGAACCCCAGGAGCAGGGGATATTCATGATCCGGGCGTGGGTGTACTGTCTGATATTTGCTGGTACCGCGTTCACCGTGATCTACCACCCAGGACCCCAATGGCAGCTTTCGGACGCCCAGCGCGCCACGAACCAGTTCCTTTTCTATCATGCGGACAAATGGCCATGGCTCGTATTACCGTTTGTTCTCGTCGGCCTTGTGTCCGTGATCGGAAGTCATAGGATTTTCGGCCCGGTGCTGGGGCTTAAAAACACCATCCGCCGGGTGCTGGACAAGGACCTTTCAGTGCGCTTTAGCGGACGCACTGGCGACCACTTTGAAGAACTGTCGGTGCTGGTAAACCAGCTGATTGAGCACAACAGGACCCAAACACGGGAATACAGGAGTATTGTAAGGCAGATCCAGGCGGATATGGCCGGGGGGCGCACTGCGGAAGCGCAGGCCCAGCTAAAGCGGCTCGTTGACGAGTTTGATCGTTACAAACTAGACTAACCCCATGATGGCTGAACTGCCACTGACCAACGTAGCATCTTATTCCGTCCGCTGGTGGCCCGGCCGGGCCTGATTTCTTTTTTCTGCAGATATCTGTGTTCTATCAATGCTGCCGGTCCACAAGCCCCGGCGGGTCCGGCGTCCGGCAGCGACCGCAGCCAGGAGCCCTTTTGAGGCTGGCTTGAAGAGAATCCTGATCGATGAATCCTGTCTATCCTGATTTCCCGGAGTTCGAGCGGCTGGCGCGATCGCCCGGTGTCAAGCTTATCCCCCTGTATAAAACTCTTTTTGCCGACCTGGACACGCCGCTTTCTGTATATAGGAAGCTGGCTTTCGCCAGACCATCGTTTCTCCTTGAAAGTGCGGAAGGCGGAGAGCGGTGGGGGCGGTATTCCATTATCGGCGCCGGTGCCAGGGAGATAGTGCGTTGCAAGAACCGGAGACTTGAAATCATCGGGCCCCAGGGCCGCACGGAGATCGAGGCCCACGGTAACCCGCTGGACTTGGTCCGGACAAAGATGAAAGAAAACCCTTTTGCACAGGTGCCAGGTCTGCCGAAGTTTTTCGGCGGTGCGGTCGGATATCTTTCGTACGATGCAGTCCGTTACTTTGAACGGCTTCCGGACCAGCTGCCCGACGATCTCGAGTGCTACGATTTCGAATTCCTGTTCACCAACCGGATCGTCGTGTTCGACAACATCACCCGGCAGATGACCCTGGTGACAGTCGCAGACCTGTCGGCACACCCGACCCCCGAGCGGGCGCGGACCCAGGCGGTGGAAGAACTCATGGAGATGGCCGCCGCCGTTCAGGGACCGTTACCGGAGCTGCCGGAACCGCCGGCCTGTGAACTGGAGACGATCTCAAACACGTCGCAGGCTGATTATGAACGCGCCGTGAGGCAGTCGAAGGAATACATCGCCGCCGGTGATATCTTCCAGGTAGTCCTGTCCCAGCGGTTTACCGCAAATGTCGAGGTGGATCCTTTTCAGCTGTACCGCGCACTTCGGTACGTGAATCCCTCACCGTATCTCTTCCTGCTGGAGTTTGATGGGTATGCGCTCGTCGGTTCCTCCCCGGAGGTTCTTGTCCGGCTGGATGGAGATGAAGTCACGGTCCGGCCGATCGCAGGCACTCTTCCGCGGGGAACCACGCCGGAGGAAGACCTGTCCAATGAGCAGAAGCTTCTTGCCGACCCGAAAGAGCGTGCCGAGCACATCATGCTGGTGGACCTGGGGCGTAATGACGTTGGCCGGGTGGCCGGGCCGGGGACGGTCCGGGTCAATGACCTGATGGTGATCGAGCGGTACAGCCATGTCATGCACATCGTTTCCAATGTCGTCGGGAAACTGGCTGTCGGTAAAGATGCGTTTGACGTGCTCGCGGCGGCATTCCCGGCTGGCACACTGTCTGGCGCTCCCAAGATCCGGGCCATGGAGATCATTGACGAACTGGAGCGATCCCGCCGCGGCTGGTATGGAGGTGCGGTTGGATATTTCTCTCCTACCGGGGAGATGGACTTCTGTATCGCCATCCGGACTTTCTACCTGTCTGGCAGACAGGTCCACTGGCAGGCGGGAGCGGGAGTTGTTGCAGACTCCATTCCCGAGAACGAGCACAAGGAATGCCTGGCAAAATCTGCCGCGTTGCGCCGTGCCCTGGAGATGACGGTGAAGGGATTCTGACCATGATCCTTCTGATAGATAACTACGACTCTTTTACGTACAACCTTTTTCAGTATCTGAGCGAACTGGGGGCGGAAACCCGGGTCGTGCGGAACGACCAGATATCCGTGGAAGAGATCGAGAAACTCTCGCCGCAGGGGATTGTGGTGAGTCCGGGGCCGTGTACGCCGAACGAGGCTGGCATCAGCCTGTCCATCTTTGAGAAGCTGGCCGGTAAATTTCCGGTTCTAGGTGTCTGTCTCGGGCATCAGTCAATGGGGCAGGCATTTGGCGGCAAAGTCATACGTGCGAAAGTCCCCATGCACGGCAAGGTGAGCGAGATCCATCATGACGGGAAGGGCGTTTTCAGAGGACTCGCAAACCCTTTCGAGGCGACCCGGTACCATTCGCTGGTGGTTGAAAAACAGTCCTTGCCGGAATCCCTGGAAGTCAGTGCGTGGACCAGCGATGGCGAGATCATGGGATTGCGGCATAAAAGTCTGCCGGTTGAAGGTGTCCAGTTTCATCCGGAGTCAATCCTGACGGCGGAAGGAAAGAAGCTGATTGCGAACTTCCTGCAGCAATGCGGCATCACGCCACGGCTTGCGGCCTGATGCTGGTGGCCGGGCCCCAGCGGTAAAACTGGACTAGAACTGGGAAATCCAGTGGCTGAACTTTGGCAACTGGCCCGTGATCGCCATTTTGTATTGTTCCTGGATCTTCCGCGTCACCGGGCCGGGCTTGCCTTCACCAATTGTCCGGTCGTCGACCTCCCGGATCGGCGTGATTTCGGCGGCGGTTCCGCTCATGAACACTTCGTCAGCGGTGTAGAGCTCATCGCGGGTGAAACGCTGCTCGATAACCGGAATCCCTTCCTCCTTCGCGAGCTGTATCACCGAGTTACGGGTGATTCCGTTCAGGACGGCTGTCAGCGGCGGGGTTTTGATGGCTCCGTCCTTGACGATATAGATGTTCTCGCCCGAACATTCACAGACATAGCCATCGGTGTCGAGCATGAGGGCTTCCTCATACCCAGCAAGGGACACTTCCCGCTTCCCAAGGATGGAGTTGATCGAGTTCCCCCCGGCTTTTGAGTT
>CAZSFB010000112.1:0-8080 GCA_964606035.1 uncultured bacterium
CTTTCGCTTCAGTAGCCTGCATGAGTCAGATACCCCCTCGTATCCTCTGTATGTGCAAAACCGCCGGGCTCTTGGAAAAGCCGGGCAGATGTTACCAACGTGTCACTTCCAGCAGTTATTGTGCCGTCGACCCCGTTCATATGTGACAATAAAAGCTCAATAATATCAGTTTGTTATAATGTGAGTCAGTTGGAAGCGGCTCGCCGGGTGTTCTCTTAGAGAACAGGGCTACGCAGTTTAGGGGTGCGTAGTGCGTAGTGATTTACGCGGTGGCGAGCATCTTTCCCGGAGCAGACCGGCGGTCCCGGCTTTTGCGAATGCAGATGATCACTCATTGTCTTCGTCTTTTGGGTACCGCCGCAAAGGTCTTGCACCCCGTATCCCTTTCCAGTACCTTGAATGGACTCGCTGACGGATCCGACTTTCTGAACCGTCGAGGGCTATTTGTCTGTCAGCGGCCCCGGGCCCCTGTTGAAAAAGCCGCGCATTCCGCTCCTCCAGACTGCTGGAGTTCTGCTGTATTTCGTTTCCCTGGTGGTATGGGCCAAAGGGTGGATTCATCCGTCACGTCCCGTGGTTCCGCTGCTGCTGGTGCTTTCGGCGGCCGGTCTTCTGATCGCCCGGCGGCTCTACGGCCGGCGTAGCCTTGACGGTCTCCAGGGTACGCTGATCGCGTCGCTGTATTTCCTGGTCGTCTGGTGGACGGGCGGCGTCCTGAAATCCCCGCTCGCGCCGGGGCTTCTTCTTCTGCTAGCCGGACTGTCCATGGCGATTTCACCGCTGGCTGCCACCGGTGCGGGAGTCGCGGTCGCCGGACTGGATGCAGCGGAACGGTTCGGCGCGGGGGCCTTCCCAGTGGATCTGGACCAGTTCGTCGGGCGGCTCCTTTTCGTCCTGATTGCAACCTCGGGGCTTGGTGCGCTGCTCCGGTTCGAGCGGAGGCGCCGGGAACATCTTGAAGGGATTGTCCAGTCGCTCAAGCAGGGCCGGGAGGCACTTGCGCGTGGATCGCTGCTGGATGACGCACCGGAGGCGGAGCGCATCGAGGCGAGGCTTCAAGGGGACATCAGCGATGTGGCGCGGGATCTGGACGAAAGTCTTTATTCCATCTGCGACCGGGTCGGCCGCCTGGTGAAAGCCCGCACCGTGGTGTTGTACCTCATGGACACCACGGGCGAGCAGCTCCGGCTCCGGGAGGCGGTATCAGTTGCGGATATCGACCCGTCAAAGGCGGTGAAGCCGGGGGAAGGCCCCGTTGGCTGGTCCGTCCAGTATGCGAAACCGCTTCGGGTGGGGGCCCAGGAACTGGCGCGGATTTCGCTCCCCTACTATCCCGGCAAGCTTCCCTGTGGGTCCTTTATGGCAGTCCCGGTCCTTGATGACCGCAATGCATGCGGTGTGCTCGCGGTGGATGCCGTCGAGGCAGACCAGTTCAGTGAAGACGAACAGAAAATCATGGAACTGGGTGCGGCACAGGTGACGGAGGTGCTGGCATCCGCACAGGCGCTCCGCCGCGCGATGGAGCAAAAAAGGGAGTTCGAGGGGCTTTACCGGTTCAGTTCCTCGCTCGGCAGCACAATACAGGAAGCAGAGCTTGCCCAGCGGCTGGAAACCGCAGTGAAGGAGATCCTGCCGGCCGACCTGGTGGTGCTGGCGCTGCGGCGGAATCCGGGCGAGCCGCTGGAGATCGTTCATGTGGCGGGAGCGGACACCTCGGCGGTTGGCCAGTGTGTGGAGGACCAGTCGCGGCTGGCCTGGATCGCCAGCACCGGGCATACGCTTGCCTATTCGCGGAAGACGAACACGGACCCGTCAAAACCCCTGGCATTTCGCAAGGAGAAATTCCCTGGTTGTGAAGTCATGGTTGGCGTCCCCTTTCCGACCCCACACGGTGTGGGTGGGGTGTTGTGTATCGGTTGCAAATCACGTGACCGCCTGAAACCGTACGAAGTGCATCTGGTAGAGATGCTGGGGCAACAGGCTGCCTATGCCTTCGAAAACGCGCAGCTCTACAAGCGGATGGAGCAGCTGGCCACGACCGATGGCCTGACAGGGTTGTGCAATCACCGCCATTTCCAGGAGCGGCTTACGATTGAGCTTGAGCGGGCCCAGCGGTCGGCCCAGCCGCTTTCACTGATCCTTCTGGATATCGACCATTTCAAGAAGGTCAACGACAGCTACGGACATCCCTGCGGTGACGAGGCAATCCGGCGGCTGGCGGCAGTCCTGCGCCGGCAGGCCCGCCAGATCGACCTGACGGCACGCTATGGCGGTGAGGAGTTCGTGATTGTGCTTCCAGATACGCCGTCAAAAGGTGCCAAGGCGGTTGGTGAGCGGATCCGCAAGGAGTTCCAAAAGGAACAGTTCCGTGCTCCTGACGGCACAACGTTCCAAGCGACTGTTTCACTGGGCCTTGCGGTATACCCGCGCGATGGGAAAAGGAAGGCGGACCTGATCGACCATGCCGACAAGGCACTCTACCAGGCGAAACGTTCGGGCCGTAACCGCCTTGTAGAATACGGGGAAACGGAAGAAGCGGCCGGCCTTCTGCCGCTGGAAAGCCACGCCGGTATCCGTCAGGCTCCGGTACCACGATGAACAGTCTTTTGCGATACAGATTTCATTCACGTCTGCCTGGCAGGCCGGGACTGCTTGCATGCGCGAGTATCGCGTATGCGCTGCTGATTTTTGTGATCCCGGCAACTGCCCAGTTTGTCCCGTATACCTCAGAATCACTGGGCTTCCGTGTCCAGGTTCCGCAGGGTTTTGACGTGTCCCGAACAATCCAGCGTTCTGGATCGGAACTGGTGAACTGGCCAGACGGAAAACGACTCTTTGTCATGAAGCAGACAAAAAGTGGCAATCTGGCGGACCAGTTTGAGTCATTCATGAAGATCAATCTTTCGACGCTGAAGGAAGCACGAGTTTCTGACCGCCAGACCGGAGAAAGCCATACAGATGCTGTGGTGAACTATCAGGGGGACCGGAGCGGTGTGTTTGCTGGCCGCGTGGTCGAGAGCGGCGTTATTCTTTTTGCGTTCACGGGGTTGCCCGGCAAGGCGGGGGGCCTCGCGTCGTCGGTGCGTGACGCCTTCAGGCGTGCGGAGTTTGATATAGCTACCCTGTCGCAGGCGCAGATCGACTATTGCGGTCTGGGGATGGATACAAAGGACGACAATAAGGCGGAACTTCTGCTCAAAAAATGCGTCGAGTTACCGCATACCCCGCCAGAGGCTGTACTTCGGCTCGGAGATATCCAGGTCAGGGCAGGCCGGGAAGCGGATGCACTTGCGACATATGAAGCCGGCCGGAAGCAGTTTTCACGTGATCCCAAGATGCTTGCCCCGCTGGCAAGGCTGCTGTTGAGGGCGAAGGATGAAAAGCTGAAAGATCCATACCGTGCCACCAGCCTCATACAGCTTGCATCCGCCGCGTCACGGCAGCAGGATCCTGCAATAGAACTGATCCTTCTTGAGGCTCTGGTCTCATCCAGACAGTGCGAGGAAGCGCTTCCTGTGGCGGAAAGGTTCGCTTTCCTTCAGGGGGCAACTCCAGAGCAGGAGACTGAAGCCGCCCGCTGGCGAGCCGCTGCTCGTGATTTGGCCCTGTGCAAGGGGAAATAGAGGATGCTGCAGCTTTGTCTGCAGGGGTGGTGTTCGTCTGACGCGGCATTGTTCATACACCGGTGCCCCTTGCCCGGAACGCATAGTCCAGTCATAGAAACCCTGCTTGTGGCGGACCCCGATGACGTATCTGTCAGCCGGTCCCGGCAACCACGGGGGGTTTCGTGCCTTACGATCTGATCATTGTTGGCGGTGGTGTTAACGGATGCGGAATCGCACGTGATGCAGCCATTCGTGGGCTGAAGGTTCTGCTGGTCGAAAAACGGGATCTCTCTGCCGGAGCCACAGGCGGATGTAGCGGCATGATCCATGGTGGTGCCAGATACATGCTCTACGACATCGGGACAACGAAGAAGTCCTGTGTGGACTCCGGGTATATACAGGCTTGCGCACCGCATATGCTTTTCCGGATTCCATTTCTGATCCCGGTGTCGAACCGCAGCTTTGTTGCCCGGGTGGTGGCGGAAGCCACCGAAACTTACTTCGAGGCGTATGACCTGTTCCAACCCTACAAGAACGGAAAAAGACATACCCGCCTAACCCGCGAGGAAGCTCTGGCAATCGAGCCGGGCCTTTCAAAAAGTGTCGACGGGGCCGTGACCATGGACGAATATGGCATTGATCCGTTTCGCCTGTGCACGGCGACGGCTCTTTCGGCTGCTGAACATGGGGCAGTTATCCGGAATCACACGGAAGTCCTCACTTTTATTCGTGATGGCGATGCGGTGACGGGTGTCCGGCTTGAGGATTACCGGACTGGGAGAAATTACGAAGAGTACGCAAGGGCGGTATTCGTTACCTGCGGCCCCTGGAATCCGCAGGTTCTGGCCAAGGCGGGAATCGGCCTGAAGCTCCGGCAGGGAAAGGGTGTTCATCTGATTCTTGACCGGCGGGTCGTGAATACCGGCGTACTGTGCGATGCTGCCGACGGACGACAGATATTCATCATTCCTCACGACAATGGGGCGATTGTCGGGACGACAGATGATGATTTCTACGGTGATCTGGACAATCTGACCGTTACCGAGGACGAGATCGAATATCTCCTTCAGGGAGTCGAACGGTCTTTCCCCCAGGTGCGTGAGGCACGGATCACCCGAGTGATGGTAGGGGTACGGCCGACGCTGTGGGCATGGCACCGGAATGAAGACAAGCTGTCCCGGGATCACGAAATCGTAGATCACGGCTTGAGAGATGGCGTAAAAAACGTTTTCTCGATGTCGGGCGGGAAACTGGCTGCCTTCCGGGTCATGAGCGAACAGGCAGTGGACGTGATTGAGAAGGCTATTGGCGTCTCACATGTTCCATGTACAACGCACAAGGTCCCACTGGCTGGTGGTGAGCGGAGGCTGGACCTGTCCAGAATGGCCGGAGAGGGGCCGTTCCCGGAGTTCGTGGTATCGAGGATCCATTTTCGTCATGGGGCCCGTACCGAAAAGATTGTTGAAATTGCCAGAAAAGAACCGCATCTCCAGACCATGGTCTGTCCGTGTGAGCCGGTCACCGGTGCAGAGATTACATACTCATGCCGGAGCGAATGGGCTGGAAAACTTTCGGATGTGCGTCGGCGAACCCGTCTTGGTACAGGGCCTTGCCAGGGGATGCGATGTTCGCTGGAGGCGTCATGCATACTTGCCCGCGAGACCGGTCTGGACGGAAAACGCCAGCTGGAAGAACTTGGGGATTTCGTTTTCAACCGGTTCAAGGGTAAATTTCCCGTTCTTGAAGGAGATCAGCTCGCCCAGGAAGAACTGCACATGGGGGTGCATTTCGCTTCCCTGAATCTGGCAGGCATGGTTCGGTTGCCCGGTCTTTTCGAGGACTGGCGGCGGGCATCAGGCAGCAGTGCAATGTCTGATATACAGACGGGACGTACCACTGATGCCTGATGCAGGTGTCCTGCCGGATTCCGCCGATATCGTGGTAATGGGAGGTGGACTCGCGGGGTCCCTTGCCGCCTGGCGTCTGGCGCGGGCAGGGAAGCGGGTTGTAATTTTGAGGCGCGGGCATGCGGCAACGGCGGCATCGTCAGGCGCACTTGATCTTGTTGTCGACCGCGAGTCCACTCCGGAGAGTCCGCTCCCCCGGCAGAGTGATCTAGAAGTTCTGCTGGCCCGGGACATTACGGCTGACCCTGAACATCTGTTTTCATATCTCAGCGATCCGGCGGCCACGCCCGCCCAGCGGGCGGGCTGGCTGCTCACGGTTTTCTCGCTGGCCAGGAAGTCCCTTGAAGAGATGACAGGGATTGGATTCAAGGGGGATGGCCGGACGGTTCAGGTGGCCATCAGCCACGCCGGTACCCTGAAACAGACTGCGTTAGTTCAGGATTCAATTGCGATATCCGATCCGGAGTTCCTGAAGCGGCGGCGGATCGGATTTTGCGGCATCCGGGGTGTACCCGGTTGGGACGGAGAGAGAGCTGCTCTTGTCTATTCGCATGTCATGTCGACTTATGCTCCTCCAAAGGTCCGGGGATTCAATATCGAGCTTCCGGAGGGGACAGGGTACAACTCCAGTGCTGTTGGGCTGGCAACTCTCCTGGACAATGACGATTATTTCGACCGGTTTATCGAGAAAGTGCGGATCGGGATAGGTTCAAACAGCTATGACCTGTTGCTGTTGCCGCCTGTGTTCGGATTTCAGGGCCCCGGGAAGAGGGTTAAAAGGGCCTCGGAAAAACTCAATACAATAGTGGGTGAGACTGTATCCGCTGCTCCTTCCGTTCCGGGTCTCAGGCTGCAAACTGCCATGGAAAAGGCTTTGTCCGGTTCAGGGGCTAGAATTGTCTCCTGTGACATTACTGGTGCAAATGCGGGCAATGGCAAAATAGGTCATATTCGGTACCGGATAGTGCCTGATGCACCAGAACGTTCCATTGAGGGCAAGAGTTTTATTCTAGCAACGGGGAAGTATTTTGGCGGCGGGATCGTTCGTTCAAGGAGTTTACGGGAACCGGTTTTCGGATTACCTGTATTTCTTGACGGCCGGATTGCTCACGCCCGCCAGCCCGAAGAACTATTCAGCCGGAATGCTGCGGGCCCTCATCCCGCTTTCCGGGCCGGTATCCGTCCCGGACGTGATTTGCGGCCAATGAGTAACGTGAACCAGCCTGTGTATGAAAATCTATTCGCCTGCGGGAATATTCTGGCGGGCTATGATTATCTGAGGGGCGGTACGGGATTGGGAGCGGCACTGATTACAGGCTATCTGGCCTCTGACCAGATGATCGGAGAAGGGCAGAGTCATCGTGGCCGATAGCGAATCAACGGAGCGATCAGAGGGTGCGAACAAGCGTCGTGCCAGAACAGCGCGCGAAAGAAAACCGCTAACGCCAAAGGTACCGCGCTCGGTTGCCACTGCCAGAAAAGCGGTCGGTCCCGGCTCCGTTTCGACGGCACTTCCAGATCGCGCTGCTGTGGCCCGTGACTGCTGGCCCTTTCTCACTATTGGCACACGCGAAGGCGAAATCGGACTGCTTCCGGACGGTGTTGTACGGGTGGATTCAGTCCGGAAGCTCCAGAAGCTTGCGGAATCATCAAGGTCGTCCGGGGTAAGACTCACGCCCTATGCGGGTGGCTCTGGTGTATGCGGCGGAGCAATTCCGCTGGAAGGCAGTTTGCCTGTAGATGTCAAAGGCCTTAACCGCATTCTGGATCTGGACCGGGTGAGCCAGGTGGTCCATGTGGAAGCAGGTGTTAACGGCGAGCGCATTGAGCGGTGGCTGAATGTGCATGGATACACCTTGGGTCACTTTCCGTCCTCATTATACTGTAGCACAGTTGGTGGTTGGATTGCTGCCCGTTCCGCCGGCCAGATGAGTTCGCGGTACGGGAAGATTGAGGACATGATCGTGGCCCTGGATATTGTCCTTCCGGATGGCACCGAAGCTCATACAGTCACTTCGCCACGGTCGGCAACGGGGCCTGACTGGAACCATCTGTTTGCGGGTTCCGAGGGAACACTGGGATGGATCACGGGGGCGAAACTCAGGGTTCATGCGCTTCCCGAACAGCGCATATTCCAGGCCTATCGTTTCCCTGACCTCGCCAGCGGCCTTAATGCCATGCGTGTCATGATGCAGAGGGGGCTGAGACCTGCTGTCGCCCGTCTCTATGACGAGCTTGATTCAGCAATTGCCCTTCGGGGTATGGAAAAACATTCAGGTGAAGAGCCACACGGGGATTCGGAATCACTGGGCCGCGACAATCTTTTCATGAGTGTGCTGAAACTTGCCCGGGTTCAGTATCCAGGACCACTGAAATCCCTTGTGGGGTGGGGACTCTCTGTCCCGTCGCTGTTGAACCGTCTCACTGGTTTTATCCCCCGCCAGTGTCTTTTCATTAACGTGTTTGAGGGTCGAGGTACCCGGGTGCGGGCCGAACATGATATCGCCATGCAAATAGCCTCCGAATTTGGAGGGAAAGACCTGGGAGACGGTCCCGCCCGTCACTGGA
>CAZSFB010000113.1:0-8025 GCA_964606035.1 uncultured bacterium
GTCCTAGCAGATAATGGCCGGATCCTTTCCGCCCAGTTACATCGTTGTTTCGAGAAGTTACTTGCCCGCCTCCGAGGCGATCAGCTTCCCGGTGTCGGTCGAACCCGTGAACGACACGAAATCCACACCCATGCCGACCATCTCCATCGCCGTGCGGCCGGGGGCCGTCACCACCTGGTAGATGTCCGGCGGCAGACCCGCCTCATCGAACAGCTTGCGCGTGTGCATCGCGATGAGCGGCGTGAGCGATGCCGGCTTGTGGACCACGGCATTGCCCGCCATGAGCGCCATGATGACCTCGCCCGTGGGAATCGTGAACGGGAAGTTCCACGGGCTGATGAGCAGTATCACACCACGCGGTTTGTAGTGGACATAGGAAGCCCGGTGCACGAACAGGTGCAGCGGAATCTTCTTCGGGGAGAGTATCTTCTCGGAGTTCTTGGCGAAGTAGGTGGCCAGGTCGGCAATCGGCATGATCTCCATCATCACCGACTCCTGGAGGGTCTTTCCGTTTTCCTGCGACAGCAGTTTCGCTGTCTCGTCAATGCGGTCCAGCAGCGCGTCCCGGAACCGGAGCATGATCTTTGCGCGGTCGGAATAGGACCGGGCCGCCCAGGACTTCTGCGCTGCCCGCGCCGATTTCACCGCCTCCCGGCACTCCTCGGTTGTGCGTGCAGGGACTTCCCCCAGCTTGTTGCCCGTCGCCTTCTCGAACACATCAATCATCTTTGCCATCGCCGTCTCCTCCAGTTCACCGGGGGCCTCTGCCCGCCGGAACCCCGCTTCAATAGCCCCCCTCCGGGGCGGCGGGCAACAGGACACCAGTGAACCGCCTTCAGGCAGGGTTGCAGATCGCCGCCAGGCGGGTAGGCTCCCCGCGTCCCCGCCATAGATAAAGGAAACAGGACGGAACCTGAGCAATGGATAACGCCTTCTTCAACCGCTACTTCAATGACTCCCACCGCGCCTTCCGTGAAACCTGCCGGAAGTTCACCCAGTCGGAGATCGCCCCGCACGTTTGGGAGTGGGAGGAAGCGGAAACCTTTGACCGGGAACTCTACCGGAAGGCTGCAAAGGCGGGCCTCCTCGGCGTCAACATGCCGGAGGAGTATGGCGGCGGAGGGGGCGATGCCTTTCATACCATCTGCATGACGGAAGAGATCCTTCGCGCCGGCTCCACCGGCGTACTCGTCGGCCTCGGATCGCTCGGCATCGGCCTGCCGCCGATTCTCTACCTGGGCACCGACGAACAGAAGAAAAAGTGGATTCCTCCGGTACTGGCCGGCGAGAAGATTTCTGCCCTCGGCATCACCGAGCCCGGCACCGGCAGCGACGTGGCCGGCATCAAGACTTCTGCCAAAAAGGAAGGCGACAACTATATTCTCAACGGCTCCAAGATTTTCATCACTTCCGGCGTTCGCGCCGACTATGTGTCGGTGCTGGCTCGCACCGGCCCCGACCCCCACAGCGGCCTCACCTTTTTCCATATCGAGAAGGGCATGCCGGGGTTCACCGTCTCGCGGTCGCTCAAGAAAACCGGCTGGCGCGCCTCCGACACCGGCGAGCTGTCGTTCGACAACGTAAAAGTGCCCGTCTCGCACCGGCTTGGCGCCGAGGGAAGCGGTTTCGTCCAGCTCATGAAGAATTTCCAGACTGAACGGCTCGGCCTCGCCATCCAGGCTTCGGCGCTCTCGGAGGTCTGCTTCGACGAGGCAATGAAATACGCCAGGGAGCGTCACGCCTTCGGCAAGCCGCTCACCGGCTTCCAGGTCACGCGCCACAAGCTGGCCGACATGGCGATGAAGGTGTTTGCCGCCAAGGCGCTCACCTACCAGTGCGCCGAACGGATGAATAAGGGTGAATACATCGTGAAGGAGGTGTCGATGGTGAAAAACCTCGCCGCCGAAACCGCGATGGAAGTCTCCTACGAGGCGGTGCAGATCTTCGGCGGCATGGGCTACATGCGAGAATCGGTCGTCGAACGGCTCTCCCGCGACGCCCGGCTCATCCCCATCGGTGGCGGCACCCAGGAAATCATGAAGGAGATCATCGCCAAGAGCCTCGGTGTATGAGGGAACGGCAGGCCCGTCCCCCGCTAGTTCAGTGTCTCGATCTGCTTTCTGACGCGGCAGAGTTCGCGCTGGACCTGGCTCGCGTCAGGAGCATCCGGTGATGCCTCCAGGTAACGGGCAAGATCCCCGTATGCCAGCCCGTATTTTCCGAGCCGGGAACGCAGGATGCCCCGGTCGCGGATTTCGCAGAGCTGCTCCGGCATCACTGCGAGAATGAACTCTACGGCTTTCAGCGCAGACTCCAGGTCGCCACGGCTCAGATAGACAGACTTCAGGTTCCGGATCGATCGGTCCAGGATCAGGCGGCTGTCCCAGGGACGGAAAAACTCGTCGGAGATCTCCACCGACTCCCCGAACATCCTCAGAATCAGCATCTCCGCCTCGTTGCGGGAAAGCAGCCGCCACCGGTGAAACGGATCGAAGTAGCAGGTCCGGCCGCCGTGCTCGTATCCGCAGATGAAATGTCCCGGCAGCCCGATGCCGCGCACCGGGAGTCCCAGCCGCTGCGCCAGTTCGATCGTGAGTATAGAAAGGGATATGGGGATCCCCTTCCGGGTCTCCAGCACCCGGGGAATAAGGGAGTTGTCGCTTTCGTAGTAGCGCTCCTCGTTGCCCTGAAACCCCTCCTCGCCGGCAAGGTACTGGCCGAGAATCCGGATCTGGAGCATGGGCTCCATCGTCTGGCCGAGACGCTCCCGGAGGTCCGCCTCCAGCCGGTTCATTTCGGCCGACACCGCGTCACGCGCGAACGGACAGCCGAGCGCCTCAGCCAGCAGCAGCGACGCCTCGAACAGCGGCAGTTCGCTGTTCTGACAGAGTTGCTGAAACTTTTGCAGGGCCGGATGAATGAACATTCGGGGGCGGTCCCTCCAGAAGGATCGCTTGAGCAGGGGGCAGTGTAGGCCGTCCGGCGGCCGCCGGGGTCAGAGGATGCCGCGTTTTTTACGGTCGAACCGGACATCGGCATCCAGAGCCGCAAAAAAATGCTCATGTTCGAGCCACTCTTTTGCGGCCTGAAGCTCCTTCAGCTCCGAGTCGAAATGGGCAACCCCCATCGAACGAACACAGGGCTCAATGGTCTCAATTCCCGCGAGTTCATCCGCCGGGGCAAACCTCGGCACCCGCATGCCGCCGAAAAGCATCGACGAGAGTCGCGCACCGGCACGGTGCATGTTCAGCCCGTCATCGCAGAAGTGCATGTGGTCGGTGTCAGCGATCACAGCGAGGGTGGCTGTCACAGGCATCTCGTCCACGAGCCGCCGGATGCCGTCCAGCACACAGAGGCTGTCACGTTCCGCGGCAAGAATGAGCGTCGGCACGTCGCGTCCGTAGTCCAGCCGCCCGGCATAGAGGTTCTCCGTCTCCAGCGGGTTAAAATCCTCCGGCCCGAAGATTCCCACCGGCGCGAGCGGTACCGCCGCCGAGATACGCCGGTCACGGGCACTCGTCACAACGGTTGTGTAGCCGCCGTAGCTGTGGCCCGTAATACCGATGCGGTCCGGGTCCGTGAGCGGCACTGTGAACGCTCCCAGTTCCGTGCGGCCGCCAAGCGCCTCGTTCAGCACGAACACCATGTCGTCGGGCCGGAAATGCTGCGCCTCGATCTGGACGCGGACAATTTCCCGCGCCTTCATCACGAAATGGTCGCCAAGCGTGTTCGACGTGTGGTCCGGCGCCACCACGACATAGCCGTGGCTCGCCAGATGCGTCGTGTAGAAGGTGGACTGCTGACGAAGTGCGGAGTTGCCGTGGCTGAACAGGATCAGCGGGTGCTTCTGCGAACGGTCCGCCCGGGCGTCGCGCACTGCAGGCTGCGGCCGGGCGAGGCCGCCCAGCCCCCCCACCTCGTACCAGTCCTGGCGGTCAGGGTGGAAGTCATGCCCCGTGTGCTCCCCGGCGGCGGGGTACCACACCTCGACGGGCAGTGTGCGGCCACCGCGGCGGCTATCCACCAGCTGGAAGGTTTTCACCCCCACGGGCCAGGGCCCGCGCCGGACCGGATCGTAACTCATCACGCTCTCCCTCAAAGGGAAAAGGCGGGAACACCCCGCCTTTCCTCCACTACCAGACCCCGCGCACCGGGATCACACCCCGATGCCCACGCCCTCTTTCGCGTCCCTTGCACCCACGAGGCAGACCATCTTCCCCTGGTGCTTGTTCTCGTACATGAGCTGGTGGACGTGCGGGATCTTGTCGAAATCGAACACGTCGTCCACGAGCGGCTGGATCTTCTTTTCGAGCAGGAGCTGGTTCGCCCGGTTGCACTCGTAGGCGTTGGCAAAGTGCGATCCCAGGATTTCCTTCTGCCGCATCCAGAGGTAGCGCACGTCGAAATTGAGCTCGAAGCCGCTCGTCGCGCCGCAGATCACGATCTTGCCGAACTTCTTGGCCACAAACACCGATATAGAGAACGTCTCCGCGCCCACGTGCTCGAACACCACGTCCACATCCTTGCCGCCGGTGATTGTGCGGAGCGCCTTGCCGAAGTCCCGCATCAGGGCCATCTCTTCCTTCTTGGCCTCGGGCGTGGCGGCAATCCCCTTGGGGAACCTGAAGTTCTTGCGGTTCAGGTAGCCCGCCGCACCAAGCTTCTTCACGATCTCGCCCTTGGCATCGCTCGACACGACGCCGATGGCGTTCGCACCCATGAGCTTGCAGAGCTGGACGGCAAAGATGCCGAGGCCACCGGCGGCACCCCAGACCAGCACCCAGTCACCCGGCTGGATCTTCGCCCGGGTGAGAAGCATGCGGTAGGCCGTGCAGTAGGTGAGCGCGTAGCTCGCCGACTCTACCCAGGTGAGGTCCTTCGGTTTCGGCATGAGCTGCTGGGCCTGGACCTTCGTGAACTGCGCGAAGCTGCCCCAGTTGGTTTCGTAGCCCCAGATCTTCTGCTGTTCACAGGCCATCGGGTCCTGTCCGTTGCAGGCCGGACACTGGCCGCAGCTCTGGTTGCAGTGGACAACAACGGCGTCGCCCACTTTCCAGTTTTTCACCTCCGAGCCCACCTTCCAGACAATGCCGGAGGCGTCGGAACCGCCGATGTGCATGGTGTCCTTGCGGGAACGGATGATGGAGACGGGCTGGCCGAGCGCGGCCCAGACGTTGTTGTAGTTGATGCCGGCCGCCATCACGAGAACGAGCACCTCGTTGGCGCCGATCGGGGGCGGAGCGATCTTCTCGCGCTGGAAGGCGGTCTTTGGTTCCCCCTCGCGCTCGGGACGGATCACGTAGGCGTGCATCTCCTTCGGGAGCTCGCCGGGGGTTGCGGGGACAGTGCCGATATCAAACGTTTCCATGCGGGTTTCCACCTCGGGTGATCAGATTTTTTCAGTGTGCCGTCTGTCGAACGGCGGTTCGGAGCGCCACTTTCTACCTATCGGAAACCCCGGAAGGCAAGACGGACTGTTCCCATGTCCCAAAGGCCGGCTGATTCGCGGGTCAACACGGCCTTGTCACCCTGGCCCGCGTACGTATTACTTGCGGCATGGCTCTCATCTCCCTCAAAGGCGCATTCGATGAAACCTCCGCGAAACGTTACGCCCTCGTGGCGAAGACCGCGCTGGGTCCACTCTTTGACTCCATGATGGCTGACCTGGAGAAATCGGCGGGACCGTCGTTCAGCCCGCAGACGGTGCTGGACCTGGGTTCCGGGCCCGGCGTCCTCACCCGGCGGATCGCCGAACGGTTCCCCGGTGCGAAGGTCACCGGCGTGGAGCCCTCCCGTGCCATGCTTGAAATGGCCGCCAGCCGCACGGGCGGCAATGTGACGTTCCTGGAGGGGTCCGCCGAGAAGATACCGCTGCCGGATGCCTCGGCCGATCTCGTCGTGAGCCACAACTCCGTCAAGCACTGGAACGACCGGGCTGCGGGCCTTGGTGAGATCATGCGGGTCCTCAGACCCGGCGGTTACCTGTGGCTGTGCGAGATCGACCGCGATGCGGGCTGGAGCGACTCGGTCCGGTTCCTGAAACCCACCGGCAAGCCGTTCATGGTGGTGCCGTTCAAGCTGTTTGTCTCCGGCGGCGGCCTGAAACTGAAGGAACTGGCCCGGCTCGTGAAGGACCTTCCCCTTTCTGAATGTCACGTGGCGCAAGTCCGGGACCTGCCGATGATCCGGGTCCTCGGCCGCCGCAGTTGATGGGACTGGGGATTTATCCCCATCTGCTTCGGGATATTCTCCACCTGGACAACGTGGGCCGAGTCAGTCGATTTTAAAAACCCGCTTCTTTTTACCGGATTTCGGGCCTTTCCAGCCTACAGACTCTTTGACCGTCTGAATCGCCGGGGGAACGGGATTTGCGTCACAGACGAATACCGCCCCCTCAAAACCAAATCCAGAACGGGGCGCTGGTGGAGAAATCACCCATGAGGCATCTGGAGGACGGGACAGACGGAGAGGGAGTCGCGGCAGAGGCCGCGGGGCCTGCCGGAACCATTGCCGGGCCGGGTGAGCTCGCCGCCCGCGCTTACGCGCTTTACCAGCGGCGCGGAGAACTGGGAGACGACGAGATTGACGGCTGGTACGAGGAGGAACGGCTCCTCCGGGAAAAGCTGGAACAGGAAAAGGAAAAGAAAGAGCGGGCGCAGATGGAAACCGCACGGTCATTGGCTGAGGAAAGCCGGAAGGGATATCCCATGGAAACCAAGCCCTGGCAGTCAAAGGACGGAAGCGGGATTTCCGGCGACTACCTGAAATCGCTCCTGGAAGAGCACAACTTCATTTCGCAGATCGTGGACCGGCTGCGTGTGGCAATCCGGACGAGCAGTGCGCTCCTCCCGGAAAACCAGAGGCGGCGGCTCCTTGAGGAGATGCTTGGAACGCTCGTGGAAAAGCTCACCGGCCACTTTGCCTTCGAGGAAAAGGACGGGTTCCTGACCGATGTCGTTGAAAGGCGCCCCGACTGGTCCGGCCGCGTGGACAAGCTCCGCAGCGACCATCTCCAGATGCTGAAAGAGCTCCGAGAGCTGAAAAGCCGTTGCCACTCAATGGACCTGACGGGCCTGCAGAACGCCATTTCCGGCGCGCTGGATCATTACCTGCACCATGAAACGCGGGAAACCGACCTGATCCAGCGGATCTATTACGAAAACGACGCGGCCGCCGACTGATTCGCGGCCTCAGGTGAGCGACCGGAGCAGCATCCGCACCAGCGACGGCTTCACTTCCATCACCTGATGGCCCCGCCCGTTCCGGAGGTATTCGAGCGCCACGGCCTCGATGCCGCCGACGAGTGCCCGGATCGTGGCATCATCGGAAGGACGGCTCGTGAGCCCCTGCTGGTAGGCCGCATCGGCGGTGTCCCGGAGCAGCTCGCAGAACTTGGCGGTGGATTTCTCCCGGGCAGCCATCACGGCGGGCGTGTGCCCCATCTCCCGCAGCGAGATCTCGGCGAGCGGCCCCGCCTGCTCGATCAGCTTGAGCAGCGCGGTCATGCCGGCCTCGACCTTGGCCTCGGCCGTTTTCTCCCGGTTCATGGCGTCCCGGATGATCGGGATCATGAGCTGGACGGACCGTTCCTGGAGCTCCAGCAGCACCGCTTCCTTGTTGTCGAACTCGTCATAGAAGGTCTGGCGGCTTGTGCCTGCCTCGCGGATCACATCGGCGACGCTCGCCTCGGCAAAGCCCTTCTCGGTGAACACCTTCACCGCCGCCTGCATAAGCCGCCGTCTGGTGGCGCGGCGCCGCTCGCGGGCGGACACGCTCCGGTCGTACCGGCCGCGCTTGGGCGCCCGGTCGATCATGCTGAGCCCCACCCCCACCACATCAACAAGGGTGGTCGCGGCGCCTGCAATCTGAACGGCCCCGCCGGCCACCGCACCTGCCACCTTGTTCACAAGGCCCGGCTTCGCGCCGTCCGGATCACGGCCCTCTTCTGGTGTTTTTCTCGCCATTGGGCGCCATAGGTATCACCGCCCCGGACGGGACACAACCGCTTTTTTCAGTGGTCCCTTC
>CAZSFB010000114.1:0-8016 GCA_964606035.1 uncultured bacterium
GGCACCGAAGATCGCTGCCGCCAGAAGACCCAGCACGGCCATTCCCGCCGTCACAAACAGGACAGGGGCGGCAATTACCGCCTGACCGGGCGTCATCCGGCGGATCCGGTCCCAGAGGTCCGATAACGTCTGGGCGCGGGACTCCTCCCCCGGATTCTGCTCGGCGGTACCAAGAAAGCCGTTCACCAGATCATCGAATCGGGACATGATCGTTCAATCCTCCGTAGCCCTGATAGGAAAACTAATTTTATAAAGGGCACAGGGGCAAGCAGGGGCCATTTGACTTATTGAGCCAAAACTCCAATTCTGCGAAGCGAGTTTTCTGCCCAATTTATAGGCTGCATATATTTTAAGCAGCACGGTAAAGTGGGGAAATAAATCACCCGCCATGCCCCAGACTAGCAGATCAGGCCAGAAACCAATGACCACGGAAACGGCAATTCCGGCCCCTTTGAAGATCGGCAAAACCGAGATTGCCGGGAACCTGATTCTGGCCCCCATGTGCGGGGTAACGGACCTGGCGACCCGCCGGGTCTCCCGGAAAGCCGGAGCGGCCGTCTGTTTCACCGAGATGGTGAGCAGCGTGGCGCTGCTGCATGATTCGAAAAAAACCTTCGACCTGCTCCGCACGGCCGTGGATGACTCCCCCCTCGCCGTCCAGGTTTTTGGAGGGAACCCGGAAACCCTCGCAAAGGCTTCCCAGGTTCTGCAGGGACTTGGCACCCGATGGATTGATCTCAACATGGGCTGCCCGGTACCCAAGGTCGCCAGCCACGAGGCCGGCTCAGGACTGCTAAAGGACCTGCTACTCATCGCCCGGATTTTCCGCGCCATGCGGGAGGCGATTGATGGCACCTTCACCTGCAAGATCCGCGCGGGCTGGGATGCCAACTCGCTCGTCTTCCGCGAAGTGGTGAAAATCGCCAACGAGGAAGGACTCGATGCACTGGCCTTTCACCCGCGTACCCGTGCCCAGCAGTATACCGGAAAGGCGAACTGGGATTACCTGCGCGACGCGCGGGAGATCTCGAAAATCCCCGTCTTCGGGAGCGGAGACCTTTTTTCCCCTGAAGATGTCCTGCGGATGAAGGGCACCACGGATGTGACCGGTTGCTATCTTGCCCGCGGCGCGCAGGGGAATCCCTGGATCTTCCGGCGGGCGGCGGCATTGCTTCGTGGCGAACCCGATCCCGGAAAGCCCGCCATTGCGGAAATACGCGAAACCGTCATCGAACATCTCGACGGAAGCTGCTCGCTCTACGGAGAAGACCGTGGTGTCCGGATGTTCCGCAAGCACATTGGCTGGTACACGAAGGGCCTGAGAAACTCGGCCCAGCTCCGGGCAAAAGCGTTCAACTTCACCGCCCACGAAGCCGTCCGCCAGGCACTCTCCGAATATTTCGACATGCTGGAGTCCTCGGCCGAAAATCCGTGGTCGGGCCAACCCCGTTCCACCCCGGATGCCGAAGAATTCCCGGAGGACTGTTTCGTCCATGCCGGGTAGAGCGAAGAAGGAAACCTCCCGCCGTATCTCCGGGCCCGCCTCGGGGCTCGACTGGCGGGTCGTGCTGGATAGTTTCGAAGATGGCGTACTGGTCCTCGACGAGACCGGGGAGATCGAATACCTGAACGACGCGGGTGAGAAACTTCTCGGCGTCTCCCGCCACGCGGCCATCGGAAGGCCCTATCTGGAAGCTACCGGTCAGCCCACCCTGAACTCCATGATCGCCGCCTCGCAGGAAGAAGGCATGAGCCTCTCCGACCGGGGAGCCACGCTGGAATTTCCGCCTGACCGGCCGGGACTGCACGACCGGATTCCCGTGACGATCAAGGTCACGCCGCTAATCGACGACGAGGGCCGCCGCCGGGGAACCACCGTGACGATCATCGACCGCACACGGACCGTGGAACTGGAGCGGGATCTGGTCCGGAGCGACCGGCTCGCCTCCATGGGAACGATCGCGGCAGGACTTGCCCACGAGATCAAGAATCCGCTGGGTGGTATCGGTGGCGCAGGCCAGCTTCTCCTGCGCGAGAGTGCCCTTTCGGACACCGGCCGCGAGGCTGCACAGATCGTCCGCCGCGAGGTTGAACGGGTGAACGGCCTCATTGAGCGGCTGCTGCGGTTCGCCAAGCACCAGCCGGTCAAGCCAGAGGAACTGAACATCCACCAGCTTCTTGACGAAACCATTGCGCTCGTGAAGCTGGCCCGGCCGGACCAGGAGTTCATCCGCGAGTATGACCCGAGCCTGCCGCCTGTGGCCGGCAACGCCGACCAGCTCAAGCAGGTATTCCTCAACCTGATCCAGAATGCCGTGCAGGCCTCCCCCGACGGCCGCAGCGTTATCATCGGTACCCGCATTGTGAGCCGCTTCCGGGTCCGGGAGACCCATCCCGCCGCACCCGGTTACCGGCGGCTCATCGAGGTGTCCATCACCGACCGCGGTGCGGGCATTCCTCCGGAGCATTTCGCACGGCTGTTTACGCCATTTTTCACGACCAAACCGGACGGCACGGGCCTGGGACTTGCCACCGCCCACCAAATCGTCCGCGAACACGAGGGCTTTCTCACGGTCAATTCGCAGCCGGGCGAAGGGACCACGTTCTTCGTCCACCTGCCCGAAGCGGCACCGCTTCAGAAAGGCTGATTGTCCATGCCTACACGGGTTCTTGTCGCCGATGATGAACAGAGCCTCCGGTTTGTGCTGGGAAAAGCACTTGAGGCGCGTGACTTCGAGGTCGAATACGCCTCCGATGGCGACGAGGCCTGGAGCAAGCTCTCGGGCAGCAGTTACACGCTCGCCTTTCTTGACGTGAAGATGCCGGGACCGTCCGGTCTCGAGATCCTCGCGAAATGCCGGGAACTGGCAAATCCCCCGATGGTCATCATCATGACGGCGCAGAACACCATGCAGAACGCCGTCCAGGCAATGAAACTCGGCGCTTTCGACTACCTAACCAAGCCGTTCGACCTGACCGAGGCCGAAAACCTTGCCGCCCGTGCGCTCGAAAGCCGCCGCAGGGAGAAGGAACTTGCCTCCGCCCCGGCTCCCGTCGCACGGGAAAAGGATACCGGTGGAGCCGTTTCCCAGGACGGGCCGGTGCTGCTTGGCCGTTCACCGGCCATGCAGCAGATTTACAAGCTGATCGGCCGGGTGGCGGATTCCACCGCCGCGGTGCTTATCCACGGCGAGTCCGGAACCGGCAAGGAGCTCATTGCCCGGGTGATCCACCAGAACAGCTCCCGCGCAGAGCAGCCGTTCGTTCCGGTGAACGCCGCGGCGATCCCGAGGGACCTGCTGGAGAGTGAACTGTTCGGCCACGAGAAAGGAGCCTTCACCGGTGCCACCGACCGCCGCAAGGGCAAGTTCGAGCTTGCCTCCAGCGGAACACTGTTCCTGGACGAAATCGGGGAAATGTCACTGGATCTCCAGTCGAAACTCCTCCGCGTTCTCCAGGACGGCACTATCGACCGTGTGGGAGGCGAGAAGCCGATCCGGGTGGACGTGCGGCTCGTCACCGCGACAAACCGGAACCTGAACGAGATGGTCCGTGACCGTACTTTCCGGGAAGACCTTTACTACCGGCTGAATGTGATCCTCATCGAGGTCCCGCCGCTCCGCGCCCGCCGGGATGGCATCCCGCTGCTGGCCGACAGCTTCCTCAGGCGGTATTCCGCACAGTTCAACCTTGGCACCCGTTACCTGGCCCCTGAGGCGATCGAGGCGCTTCGCGGGTACTCTTTTCCGGGCAACGTGCGGGAACTGGAGAACCTCGTCAAGCGCGCGTTGCTTCTCTCCAGCGGCAGCGTCATCAGCCGCGACGATATCGTCCAGTTCTTCAGTACCGAGCCCATTCCCGGCGCCGAGGGGGCCGAGGCATCACTGGAAAGCGCCGTGGAGCAGCACCTGAACCGGCTGCTCATGAAGACCGACCTGAACAAGCCAGGCAACCTCTACCATCAGGTGATTGAAATGACCGAACGACCGCTGCTCCGCCTCGTGCTGGAGCGGTTACATGCGAACCAGCTCCGGGCGGCCGACGCGCTGGGCATCAACCGCAACACTCTGCGTAAACGCCTGAGGGAACTGGGGCTGAAGGAATAACGGTCTACGGCCGGGACTATTTCCCCGCCACCACGATCACCGGTTCTGCCGTCACCGGGAAGTTCATCGAGTTGGCGATGAAGCAGTGGTGATGGGCCCGTTCGTGCAATACCTTCGCCCGCTCCGGGTCCGCGCCCGCCGCTATCATCACCTTCGGGTGCAGCACCGCCTTTGTGAACTTTACCACGCCATCCACTTTCGCCATCGTACCTTCGGGGCTGTCCTCATAGGAGATCACCTCGATGCGGGATTTGGCGCAGAGGGCGATGTAAGTGAGGAAATGGCACGACGAGATCGCAGCCATGAGCATGTCCTCGGGATTATGCCGGGCCGGATCCCCCCTGAATACCGGAGCGGATGACCCCTCGAACGGGCCCTTTCCCTCGAACTCCACCCGGTAGTCCCGGGAATAGGTGTCGTAGGTGAACGGCTGGCCGCTCGACGCCCCCGTCCACACCAGGCGGCACTTGAACTGGTGCTGCTCGTCCCGCGCATCTGCCATGACAGGTCCCTCCCGGCGGCCTCAAGCCGCCTCGCCCTCGGCGTCGGAATCCTTCGGACGGCGGCGGATCTCGGTGGAGGACCCCGCCCCCCGCATCACCGCCACCTTGCCCGTGCGGACAATCTCGCGGATCCCGAACGGCTTCATCAGACTGATGACGGCGTTGATCTTCTCTTCGACGCCAGTGAACTCGAAAGTGTACGACGACGGCGACACATCCACCACCTTTCCGCGGAAGATGTCACAGATGCGGAGCACTTCGGCCCGGCCCTCGCCTTCGGCGTGAACCTTGATGAGTGCCATCTCGCGCTCTACATGGTCGAGCTCCGTCAGGTCCACCACCTTGATCACGCTGATGAGCTTGTTGAGCTGCTTCGTGATCTGCTCGATGATCTTCTCCTCGCCCCGCGTGACGATCGTCATGCGGGAGACCATCGGGTCGATGGTCTCGGCCACGGTGAGACTCTCGATGTTGTAGCCGCGGGCGGAGAAGAGCCCCGCCACCCGGGACAGCACCCCAAATTCGTTCTGCACCAGCACGGCAAGCGTGTGTTTTGACTGAGTTGTCATGGCTTCAGTTGTCCTTTCCCCGTGACGATCACGAAAGCGGCGCGGATGCCGGATCGTCCGAGACGGCTGCCTTGTACACCTGATCCGCGGTGATCGGATTCGCGATGCTGCCTCCGGCCGGAATCATCGGGAAGACGCTCTCCTCCGGGTCCACGCGCACATCCACCAGCGCGGGCTTCGTGGAGGACAGCGCCTCGTCAATGACACCGCCCAGCTTCGACCTGTCCGACACCCGGAACCCGGCCGCCGACATGGAGTCGGCGAGTTTCACCCAGTCGGGCTGGAGCGGAATGTGCACGGCCGTGTACCGGTCGTCGTAGAACATCTCCTGCCACTGGCGCACCATGCCAAGGTACACATTGTTGATGATGAACACCTTGATGGGGAGCTTGTGCTCGGCCGCAACGATGAGTTCCTGAATGCACATCTGCACCGACGCATCGCCCACGATTGCCACCACCATATCCTTCGGACGGCCGAACTGTGCGCCAATGGCGGCCGGAAGCCCAAACCCCATTGTGCCGAGACCGCCGGAGGTCACCCACTTGAACGGCTTGTCGAACTGGAAATACTGCGCCGCCCACATCTGGTGCTGTCCCACGTCGGTGGTCACCACCGGCGAGAGATGCTGTGTCTTCCGGTAAATCTCCTGGATTGCCCACTGGGGCTTGATAATCTCGCTGGAGCCATCCGGCTCCCAGCCCTTGTAGAAGAGCGGGTGCCGCCGTTCCCAGTCGGCGATCTGTGCGTACCAGGGCTCCAGCGACCGGCGGAACTTCACCAGTTCCGTCTCCGGCGGAAGGCAGGTGAGCATCTTCTGGACCACCTTGCGGGCGTCGCCCACGATCGGGATGTCCACCTCGACGTTTTTTGAGATCGAGGCCGGGTCGATGTCCACGTGGATCTTCTTCGCCCCGCGGCAGAACTCGTCCAGCTTGCCCGTCACGCGGTCGTCGAACCGCGCGCCGATGGCCACCAGCACGTCGCAATTCGACATGGCGAGGTTCGCCCGGTAAGTGCCGTGCATCCCGAGCATGTCCAGGGACAGCGGATCGCTCATCGGGAAAGAACCCAGCCCCATGAGTGTCTGGGTCACGGGAACCCCCAGTTTGCGGGCCAGTTCCGTCACAGCCTCCGCGGCGTGGGACCAGATGCAGCCACCGCCCAGGTACAGTACCGGGCGTTTCGCCTTCAGGATCATCTCGACGGCCTTGCGGATCTGCTTCAGGTGCCCTTCGGTGGAAGGCCGGTAGCTCGGGATGTCCACCTTCTCAGGCCAGACGAACTTGCACTTCTGGGCCGTCACGTCCTTGGGAATATCCACCAGCACAGGGCCTGGCCGGCCGCTCGTCGCGATATAGTGGGCCTCGGCCATGACACGGGCCAGGTCCTTCACGTCCTTCACAAGGAAATTGTGCTTGGTGCAGGGGCGCGTGATTCCCACCACGTCCGCTTCCTGGAAAGCATCATTGCCGATGAGGCTCGTGGGCACCTGCCCGGTGATGACCACCATCGGGATCGAATCCATGTAGGCAGTGGCGATGCCGGTGACACCGTTCGTCGCACCGGGGCCGGAAGTGAGCAGCGCGAAGCCGCATTTTCCAGTGGCGCGCGCGTAACCGTCCGCCATGTGGACAGCCCCCTGCTCGTGCCGCACGAGGATATGCCGGATGGAGCCGTCTTTCTCGGCAAAGTGCAGCGCATCGTAGATATGCAGCACCGCACCGCCCGGATATCCAAACAGTGTCTCGACATTCAGTTTCTTGAGGGATTCAACGAAGATCTGTGCGCCAGTGAGTTCCACGGCGGCACCTCCACAATTTGCTCACACGCCGGGATCCGCCGGACGCGGGCATCAGGGGGTTTCGATACCGGGTATTGCCCGGCCGGCTTTTCCGTCCGCTCCCCGTGGGCCCCCGGAGGCCACTGGGGGCGCTCCGTGAACTTCGGGTAGGTGTCGGCGGACGGCCGCCGAATCGCCTGCGCAACGCTACCGGGATGTGGCCCGGACGCCGCACGACGGGGCAATAATGGGAAATCGCTGTGGATGAGTCAAATCCAGAGGCTTATGTAGCCCTGCCGGATTTACCGTGCAGGAACCAGGTGAAGCACCACAAACGGCGTACCGTCGCGGGTCATGGCAAGAAGGAACCGGCAGACCGATTCACATGCCAGCCGGTCGGCGGCGAGCCGGGCCCATTTGAGCTTCTGGGTTTTCTGGCCGGGATCGGCCGGCGGAACAGGAGTGAATTCAGGCGGTTTCATACCGGCACCAAGCGTACGCCGCGCCGGGGTAGGGATCAACGCGGAAGGGAGAGAAGTGGCCCCTACTCCAATCCCACGTCTTTCCCGAGCTTGCGGGAGAGGAGAGTTTCCAGGTCTTTCACGAGGTCCGTGCCGCGCTTGTCGCAGAGCCAGCGGCCGTCCTTGTGGCTAAAGTGCCAGCCGCCGCCCGGCTCCGCCAGCCATATCTGGCTCACGGCCCGCTGGCGGGAGAGGATGAACTTCGTGCCGTCCTCGAACTCGATCGTGAGCTTGCCGTCGCCCGGGTCCAGTTCGATGTCGTCCCGCCCCAGCGCGTCCACCCGGTCCTCGATCTTCCGGAGGAAACCATCGCAGGCGATAAGAAACTGCTGTTCGTCCATGCGGATACGGTCCGGCTCAGGTGCTCCGGATCTCCTTTTCGGCATTCGTGATCCGTTTCAGCATGTCCGGGTTGTGGGTGTTCTTGCGGGCCTGGTGTAGAGCCCGGAGCGCGCGGCGGCGGTGGCCCAAGGCCTTCTGGACCAGCGCCCGGTAGTAAAACAGTTCCGCCGCCACCGGGGCGAGCGGTGACAT
>CAZSFB010000115.1:0-8015 GCA_964606035.1 uncultured bacterium
CGGGTCGCTAGACATGGGCGTTCGTTCCTCTGACGGAAAATCTAGCCCGCCCACCGGGCGGCGGGAAGCGGATGCCCGTCGGGTATTCCCAGGCCTGGCTGCAGCGGTTGTGGCCCCGTTCAGGATGTGGTGAGATGCGGCATAAGGCAGGAGGCAGGTGCTGTGGACTTTCTCTGGCCGCCGGTGGACCGGCGGGGACGATTTATCCAGCTGACGAGCTATGACCGTGGTCCGGTGACTGCTGCCTGGGTGCCGCCACTGCTTCGTGAATGGTCCCGGAAGTGCGTGATGCTTAAGCCGGAAGAATGCCACGAGGCAGGCCGGGTAGACGGAGCAGGTATTGTCAGCCGCCTGTTTGTGGCCCTGCCCGCATTCTGGAATCCGGGATTGTTCAGGGAGATTGTCCTTCGGATTTACTGGGATGGTGAACGCGAGCCCAGTGTGGAAGCTCCGCTCGGGGATTTTTTCGGGATTCATCATTGCCGCTACCGGCAGTATGATTCCCGACTATTCAGCGTGGTGTCGGGCGGGATTACCTGCCATGCACCGATGCCGTTCTCAGGTGGCTTCCGGGTGACTTTCACCCAGGAGGGCAGTCTCCCGGTGCCGCTGTTTTTCTACGGTATTGGCTATTTCGAGATGAAGCCCGGGGATGTTGGCCCATTGCGCTTCCATGCGAACTGGCGGCGTCAGCAGCTTGTTCCGGAGGGTAATTCGTTTACGTTTCTCGAAGCCCGGGGAAATGGTTTGTATGCAGGACTTCATCTCTCAACCCAGAACAGGGACGCATGGCTCCGTCCGCCGGTCCGTTCATGGATGCTGCCCCGCGGGTTTGGCCTCGGCCATCTGGAAGGGTGGGAGGAGATATTTGTAGATGGGGAGGGGAAAAGCCGGCATCGCGGAACCGGTCACGAGGAGTATTTCAATACCGGATGGTATTTCCGCGATGGTGCCTTTGCGGGCACCGACTGGGGCTGTCTTCACCGGAGCTATCTGTCGGGGCGTACGGCGTCATACCGCTATCACTGGAAAGATGCCATACCGTTCAGGGAGTCCATTCGCGGAGTGATTCACCACGGCACACGCGACGAGATCCCTGCGGATTACAGTGCCACGTCATACTGGTACCAGGTGGAACCCCATGCTCCATTTCCACCACTGCCTGTTACCGCAAGCCGGCAGGTGACGCCAGTGATAGGCTCGCGCCTTGCGGGTTACTGATTTCGGAGTTGTGCGGCGCGTTTTACCTGCCTACAGTCCGGAAGCGTTCTGCAACCTGCAGGTGATGGAAGCCACGTGACAGCACTCGCCACTCCTGAAGCAACCCGAAGCCGCCTTGGAAAACCGGGAGGTCCCCATCCGGATATGATCCGGGAACTGGACGGACTGGCGGTCTCGGCACTGGGAATCGGAACCTATCTCGGTGAGGTCAGCGATAGCCTGGACGCGTCGTATGTGGCGGCGATCAGTGCCGCACTGGACCGGGGAATCAACCTGATCGACACGGCCATCAACTACCGCTGCCAGCGGAGCGAGCGGGCGGTTGGGCAGTTCCTGCAGCGCAAGTTCTCTACCGGTGAGCTGCGCCGCGAGGAAGTCGTGATCTGCACAAAGGGCGGATACGTTCCCTTCGACAGGGAGCCGCCGAAATCAAGGGCGGAACTGCTCGACTATATCGAACGGACCTTTGTTGATCCTGGCATCGCTCGGGCGGAGGATTTCGTTGAACAGCAGCACTGTCTGGCTCCCGGTTATATCCGTCACCAGTTCCAGGCGTCGCTCGACAATCTGGGACTCGACGGCATTGATGTCTATTATCTGCACAACCCTGAGAGCCAGCTGAATTCCGTTCGCCGGGAAAACTTTACGGAAAGGATGCGGGCAGCGTTCGTCGAGCTGGAAGGAAAAGTCCGGCGCGGCCAGCTCCGTTGTTACGGCACAGCGACCTGGAGCGGTTATCGGATCTCCCCGGACCGGAAGAATCATCTGTCACTGGAAGCGCTCGTTGATCTGGCAGAGGAGTGCTGTGGAGAAAATCATCATTTCAGGGTGGTACAGCTTCCCTGTTCGCTGGCGATGAGCGAGGCGTGGACCGTGGAGACTCAGGAACTCCGGGGCAAACGGATGACTTTCATGGAGGCGGCGCGGAAGCTGGCAATCCGTGTGGTGTTTTCAGGCTCCCTGTCACAGGGAAAGCTCACCTTTGGCCTTCCGGAGAAGGTGAAAAAGGTTCTTGGCGGTGGAACTGATGCGCAGCGGGCGCTCCGGTTTGCCACCGGTGTTGCCGGAGTCTCCTGTGCGCTGGCTGGAATGGCCCGGCCTGAACATGTGGAGGAAAACTGCAGGATACTCTATGAACCCCGGGCAGATACTTCTCCGCTGGTGGAGATAATATAGGGAAGGCGGGTTTGAGATGTTTGATGCGAGAGATGAAGAGATTCACCCGGCAGGCCAGGAGGAGTTCTGGCAGGAAAGCTGGTATTTCAACTGGGCGTCAGGTGACGGACGTAGTTTCGGCCTGTCGCGGATCGGGTACCGTTTTCACCAGAAACAGATTGACGGGCTTGTGCTGACACTGAGGGACGGCAAACCGGAGTACATCTATCCGGCGGTAAACCGCCCGTTCAGTGGATCTGTCGGCGGCATACAGGCCCAGAACGGCCTCCGGGCCGCCGGGCTCACCTACCGCATGATCGAGCCTTTCAGGAAATGGAAGCTGGAACTTCGCGGCCGGGATGAAATGGATCTGGAGTGGACGGCCTTCACGCCCGTGTTCGATTACCACGCTGACGGCGCCGACCTCCCACCAAACGTTGCCGGGCATCACTTCGAGCAGGCAGGCCGTGTCACTGGCTGGACCCGGTTCAAGGGCCGCGAGCGGCAGGTGAACGGCACCGGCGAGCGGGACAAGTCGTGGGGTGTCCGGGACTGGGCGAAAGTGGAAGGCTGGAACTGGATTAGTGCCCAGTTCGGCAGCGACCTGACCTTCAACGTCTGGCAGGGGTTCTATGAGGGACGTCCGTATGCCAACGGTTTTGTCTTTCGCGACGGTGAGAATTCCGGTGTTGTCTCACTGGAGATCCGTTTCGAGTGGGGCGAGCGGAAACACATCCCGCGCCGTACGGAAATCCTGTTCGGAACGCGTGACGGCTCTTCCTACCGGGCGGTAGCAACGACCCTTGCGCGGTTTCCGCTGGTGAAGAACGGCCTCTGGCTGGAGGAGGTTCATGCGGGCTTTTCCCTGTCCCGCAATGGAGGCCCTGAGCGGCTGGGAGTCGGGATCATCGAGCATGCCTGGCATGCGGGGATGCTGAAAACGATGAGGCACTCGGGCGAGATCCTGAAAGCCGCGGGGCAAGTGCTGTTTCCGTGATTGTCCGGCTATCCCGCGAAACCTCGCCGAACCTGAATATTATCGGCGGCAAGGCCTGCGGACTCGTACGTCTGCTGTGTGCCGGATTCCGGGTTCCGGGTGCGTGGTGCATCCCCGCCAGTTCGACGGAAGGCGGTGATCTTTCGCCTGAACTGGAGGGGGTTCTCAGGGGACTATGGGAGAAGTTCGTAGCATTGAGGCCGGGCGGCCGGCTGGCGGTACGCAGTTCTGCCACCGCCGAAGATCTGGATGAGGCTTCGTTTGCCGGTATTTACCAGACCAAACTGGATATCGACTCGGCGGATGGGCTGGTTGCGGCGGTCCGGGAGTGTCTGTCAGCCGTACATGCCGCCAGGGCCAGGGAATACCGTTCCCGGCAGAATCTCGGACATGATCTCCGGATCGCACTCGTCATCCAGCGTATGATCGATCCGGAGGTTTCCGGCGTCATGCTCACAGTCAATCCCCGGCGGCCATTCGCAAATGAAGTTGTGATTGATGCCGCCTACGGTCTCGGCGAAGCTGTGGTCTCGGGGACCACCCATCCGGACCATCTGGTGCTGGACCGCAGGACCGGGGATCTCCGCGAGAAGCACGTGGGTCCCAAGGAGATGGAGTTCAGGTACCTTCCGGGCCGCGGGCACGTCGAGCTTGAGGTGGATGCCGGGCGGCGGGACAGGATCTGTCTCAGTGACGCGCAGGTCCGGAAGTTGTGGGAGCTTGCCCGCGAAGTCGGGGAACGGATCGGTCCCAGGCAGGATATCGAATGGGCTATCGAGGGTGGCGAACTGTATGTGCTTCAGCAGCGGCCAATCACGGGGCTGCCGCCCGAAAAGCCCAAAACGATCTGGACCCGCAAGTTCGGCGATGAATATCTGGCTGACTACATGACACCGCTCGGGCACACCGTACTGACCCGGTGGATCAGTGAGGATTACCTGCAGGATATGGCCCGGCTGAGCGGCAACAACGAATTGGCCGGTCTGGAACCGATCCGCCGGTACCACGGGTACGCCTACAGGAACGGCGACTACATGGCCCGGATGCTGAAAGCGATTCCACCACGCTTCCGGAAAACGGATGCGCTTGGCTGGTTTACGCCGAAGTGGGAACAGAAACTCCAGTCTCTTCCGTTTGAACCGCGGCAGCTTATAGGAATGATACAGGCGCCTTCCCGGGACCCTCGTTCGCCGATCACGAAGAACCCTGCTGTGCTCGAAATCCATTGTGCAAACGTGGAGAAAACCATCCGGCCCAAACTGTTTCAGGACTACCGGGTGCTTTCGCAGGAGGAGTGGCAACGCCAGTTTGCAGAGGCCTACGAACTGGGACGGGAGCATTTCCGGGTGATCCGGTGGGGCATGGGATTCTACAACCCGATACTTCACGGTCTGCTTCAGGCATCGTTGAGATCGTTTGTGGAAGATGCCGACGGGGAGTTCTATCGGGCGCTCATCAGCGGGCTCCCGGGTACCCGGACCGTGGAAATCAACCGCGACGTCTGGAAGCTTGGGTGCGAGGCCCGCAAGGATCCGGAATTTGTCCGGAAACTGCTATCGGGTGCTCCGTATCCGGATATCCGTCGGGACATTCCACAGCATCTGTTCTGGACGCCCTTTGACGCGTTCATGGATCGCCACGGCCACCGGGCGGCAACCCGGGAGATATCACAGCCCCGGTGGCGGGAAACTCCCGATGTGGTCCTGGGATTTGTCCGAGCACAGATTCACGGAGAAGCGCCGCCGGATCCCGCACACGCCGAAGCAGGTGCCGTGTCCCGGAGGGAAGAGGCCGAGCGAGCCGTTCTTCGCAGGGCCGGCCGAGGTGCTGGTGGACTGGTCCGCCGGAAGTTTCTCGAATGGCTGTTCCGGCAGACACAGACCTATACCCGGTACCGTGAGAATCAGAGATACTATCTGGATTACCTGCTCTTCCATATCCGGAACCTGATGCTGGAACAGGCAAGACGGTTCCAGGAAAAAGGCCTGCTGAAGGACCCGTTCGAGGTGTTTTTCCTGGAGCGCGAAGAACTCTGGGAACTGATCCGGGATTCTTCGTCCATTCCGGATGTCAGATCCCGGCTGGATGAGCGGTTGGATGATTACCATGTATGGAAGAACCGCCTACCAGCCACTTACCTTTTCGATGGAATCGAGACCGAAGGCGAAATTGTGGAAGGAGACCCGTCCAGCAGTGTTGAGCCAGGAGCAGACACGGGTCTGGGGGCATCCCGCGGGATAGCCCGCGGGAAAGCCCGTGTGGTGACGGAGCTCTCCCAGGTGGAAACGGTCGAGCGGGGAGAGATTCTCGTGGCGAGCAATACTGATCCCGGCTGGACGAGCGTATTCCCGTTACTCGCCGGGCTGGTGACGGAAACGGGTGGACTGCTTTCGCATGGAGCGCTTCTGGCACGTGAATACGGCATTCCGGCCGTGACAGGTGTGAAGGGGGCGACTTCTGTTATCAGGACAGGTGACCTGATCGAGATCGACGGATCACGTGGAACCCTGAAACATATGGAACCCGTTCCAAAGGCGGCCTCCTGATAGTCCGTATGGCTCCAATTCCCGGTCAGAAATCCCGTCGCCGCTTCACTCCGTTTCTTGCTGTTCGAAGTACTGCTCCGGAAGGAGCTGGTAATAACTCGATCTGACCCCACGTACGGGTCCAGAGGGCATGGGGTGGTGTGCGGTTCCGGGGTTTTCCGCTCACGGCAACTGGAAGTCCTGACCGAACAAATTCACGCGGTGGACGGCATTCGGATCCAAGGCAGATCCAGGCCGCCGGCGAATTCCATGAGCGCACAGTCCCCGCTTTCCATGCTCCTCCGGACCAGTCGATGACGGCAGTGATCGTTCCAATTTCTGCCAGAAGTCCGGTGCGGGTCCCATCGGTGAAAAGTGCCGTGCCGGATATGTCCTTTGGTCCGACTGTCCTGAGGGGCCGTCCCCGGAAATGGAATATCTCACCGGGACGGTCTCTGATTTCCGGTGCCAGCAGAAGCACCTCTCCGAATATGGCGTGATGGGATAGCACCTCATCCACAATGGCAATCTGGCGTCTCTGAGGCGGGGCCTTTCCTGGATAGATCCACAGGGGTTTTTCATCACTGCGGAGAAGAATCGCTCCATTGCGGCCGCTTCCGTCGAGGATCAGGGCCTTGTCTCCAAAGGCGGGAGTCCGGGAAAGGAGAAGCAGTGTGGCGACGCTTCCTGCAGCTGCGACCAGGGCATTTGCTTTCCTGCCATTGGTGGCAGCTACGGCTGCAATGGCGAGACCGGCGAAGTAGAGCATCAGCGTGACGCTTCCTGGACTGCCTGTCCGGATGGGCCCGGGGAAAATCTGGTCAGCAAGGCTGATGATCCTGGCGAGTGCATCTGAAGCCGGCCCCACGAGGTAACTTGTGGTCATCGGCAGGTCGATGCTGAAGAACATCGTGATGGCGGCAGTCATTCCCAGCGGGAGCAGGACACCTTCGATGACCGGCAGAAGCATTGTGTTGGCGATGATGCCATTCAGCGGCAGGTGGTGAAAGGTTGTCATGACCAGCGGGGCGGTGCAGAGCGTGGCTGCGAAGGAGACAGCAGCAGAAATTTTCACGAGATGAAGGAAACCTGTCCGGACTGAATCTTCTCGCAGTGTTGGCACAAACGCGATGCCCAGCATCGAAAGAAAGGAGAGATGGAAGGACAGATCCTGGGCGAGGCGGGGTTCGGCGGCGAGCATCATGGCACCGGCGAGCATCAGGCTATCAAACATCTTCGTGGCCCGGCCGGTGATGGTGGCAAGGGCAGAGACCGTGAACATGATGAGTGCCCGCAGGGTGCCGGTCTGGACGCCGGTGAGCAGCGTATAAAGAACCATGACCGGCAAGGATACGGCGATAGCGATCCTGCGGGTGGGATGGCGGCGGACCAGAGCCGGGAAAAAGAGGAGCAGCGACTCGATGGTGAAGACGATCCAGAATGCGAACAGCGTGAAGTGGACACCGCTGATGGAGAGCAAATGGGCAAGTCCCTGGCGGTTCATCTGCTGCCGCAATACGGGACCCACCTCGTCCCGCAGGCCAATGGTCAGGGCTGACAGGAGCGCGCCACCCTCGCCGAATGCCGCGAACTGACGTCCGGCCCGGCTGCGGAAATGGTCCAGACGGGAGAGCAATCCGGTTCCTGGCACAAGGGTGAGAGTGTCAGGGTCGATGGACGTGATCCTTGCCCGGAATCCTTCCTGCTCCAGATACCGGTCCCGGTCGAACGATCCTGGATTCAGTCGTGGTTCAAGGACCCGGACAGTTCCACGAAAACGGATGCGGTCGTTCCTGACCCATCTGCGCGGATTCGCCAGCCGGTTGTCCGGACTGCCGTTCCTGAAAAGTTCGATTCGGACCAGGTCACCCGCTGAAAGGCCTGTCGGTTCACCCGAAGCCGTTTCTGAAATGCTGATGACGCGGGCATCAACCCGGTATATTCCACCGCTTCGTGAGGGCAGGGCGACTATTTCGGCCTCGACCGCCGCAACTCCGCCGGTGATAGAAGTTCCTGCAGGAGCGGAAGCCCTTGCACCCAGAAAAATCCCGGCTCCAACAGCGGCGAGAAACAGACTTGACCGGTGGCGCTGGCTCATGCCGGCGGGAAGTGTGCAC
>CAZSFB010000116.1:0-7996 GCA_964606035.1 uncultured bacterium
AGGCCGCCCGTTACATTTTCCGGTGGCGCCTGGATCAGCTGATATATTCCTTCAGGCCCCATTTCACGGCATCAATGGTCCTGCTGACCATCTCATCGGATATTCCGGGGAACAGGGGCAGGCAGAGGTGCCGCGCGCACCCTTCATCTGCATTGGGATAATTGCCTTTGTCCAGGTCCTTGAAAATTGGCTGCTTGTGGAGAGGCTCCTCATAGACCTCTCCAGTCAACCCGACGTTGAATCTCTCCCGCACAGCCGCCTTCATGGCCTTCCGGTCCTTGAGTGGACGCTTGGGGATCAGCAGGTATTTGTAGTAGTTGGCCACGCCGCCTTCCGGAGTGAGCATTGGCCGGGCAAGCGGGTCGTCACGGAAGGCAGCGTCATAGGCTTTTGCAGCCCGCTGACGTTCGGAGATCATGAACTCCAGCCGGTCGAGCTGTTTCAGGCCGATCACTGCATGGATCTCGGACATGCGCCAGTTGTAGCCAAGCCTCGTGTGTGCGTTGACGGCAAAACTTGCCTTCCCCTGGTCGCGGTAAATGAGAGCCTCATTATAGACTTGTTCGTCGTCTGTCGTGATGATGCCGCCTTCCCCGCTGGTCATCACCTTCGTCGGGTAGAAGGAGAAACTGGCTGCCTTGCCGAACTTGCCTGCCTTGATTCCCTTGTAGGAGGAGCCATGCGCATGCGCGGCGTCTTCAAACAGCCAGATTCCTTTCTTTTTGCAGAAGTCAGCGATTTCGTTGATATGTGGTGTAACGAATCCGCCGATGTGGACAATCACGACACCGGCAGTTCCCGGTGTCAGCCGCTTTTCGAGTTCTTTGACCGTCAGGGAGTAGTAGTCGGGGTCCATGTCAGCAAGGACGGGGTTCCCGCCCGCATGATCGATGCCGGCCGCGGTCGCGAAGAAGGTATTGGTGGGGCAGATGACATCCTTACCCTTGACGCCGAAGGCCCGCAGGGGAATCTCGATGGAACTTGTTCCTGAGTTCACTGCGACTGCGTATTTTGTACCGCAGTATTCGGCCCAACGGCGTTCCAGTTCCTTGCCGTGCTTGCCCAGGGTGAGCTGGCCCGAGGCCAGAACCTGGTCGATCTGTTCGAGAATCCATTTGCGGTCCTCGTCGGGGAAATAGAGTTTTGCGGCAGGCACGAGCGGCTTGTCTGCTCCGGGATTTGTGGACATGGGGACTCCTTTTGGCGGCCTCTTTCTGGAGGCCGGCTAATTTCCGATCTGATCCGGTTTCCAGCTGATGGTAAGCAGGATGATTCCTGCGCCAATAAGTCCGACACCGCCCCACCGGAGGAGCGGCACGGTTTCGTCCAGAAATACCCGGGCCATGATGACCGCGACGATATACTCCATCGCAGTAATGGGAACGATAAAGCTGACTGGCGCGCGGGCAAGCAGCGCCAGGTTCAGGAAAAATGCAATGGCCATGAGCACGGTCCCAAGAATCACAGACGGGGTGGTCAACGCCTTCCAGAAATAGCGGAATGTCTCGAATGAGAACCAGTCGTCGTGGGTGCCCAAGGCAACCATTCCCCGTGACTGGAGCACCGGACCGGCCGCTGCACAAGTGACCGAAATGAGCAGCAGAACAAAAACCGTCACCATGCTGGACTCCTTTTTCACGGCCTTCCCGTGAATGGTATGTTCAATTTCCAAAGACATCAGAAAATCCGGTAGTGCGCAGGCAGCGTGTTTCTAACGCGGAGCGAATCCTGGCACTTGTCAGTGCCGCCAGTTCCTCTTCGTGCCGGTAATCCGGCATATGCTTTTCGATTTCGGGGCACCGGCCTGCCGACGGATGCGTATATATCTCGGTGACTCCCCTGCCAAGGCGCGAGATCACGCCTTCCAGATAACTCTCGGTGACCCTGCCTGACTCGTAAACACCAAACACCTCGTCAGCAGTGGGAATGCCGTGCCGCCGCAGTTTCTGGGACATGCGGACTCCCCAGGGAGTGATAATCAGGGCGGAGAGGATTTTTTCCGCCAGGTGGCCGGGTGCGGCCAGAAGTGATTTTTTCAGAGGTTCCAGCGGGATCCGGATAGCGGGCTTCCCGTAATCGGAGGCCACTTCGATGACTGCATCAAGAACTGCCGGATGGATATGGAAATGGTTGTGCCCATTCACGTGATCGAGCCTGAGGCCGGTGGAGCGGAACTTCTCGAACTGTGCGCGGACCTCACGGCGGATCTGTCCCCGGGCACTGCGGCTGAAAAAATATTTCGTCCCCGTCCGGAACACGCTGGTGCCGAATGCCCCGGACGTGTCTGTAATGGCCGGGATATCAGAATGAGGGAGGGTGGAAATGCCTTCGACGAGCACAAGATGCAGCCCCACACGCAGCGTTGGGGTCGCCTTCGCCCGTTCAACGGCATCGGAGAAACCCCGGCCGTTGACCATGAGTGAGGCGGCAGAGAGGATGCCGCCGGAGTGGGCCCGGGTGATCCCTTCATTGACGACGGTATCCAGGCCGAAATCATCCCCGGTAACAATAAGGGCGTTCATGTGGCACCCGGTCCGGGGCTGGCGGCGGAAGGACCCGTTGAGCCGATCCTTCCGACTTCCACGAGGCGCCCTTTTTCAAGGTGAAACAGCCGGTCTTTCCAGATGGTGTGGTTTTTTGTGATGCTCAGAAACCAGGTTGCAAGTGCAACCATGTCCCGGAGCGGGAGTAGCCAGACCGAGCCAAGACCGGTCCGGTCGCCTATAAGTGCCAGTGTGGCGGAAGCTGATATGAGACGAATACCGGTAACGGCGACCAGAACTGCGAGCGCCCACGGAGCAAACCCGTTTGCCAGCGTGAGAAACAGGCCGAACGGGATCCCTTTCAGCAGGATCGTGAAATAGAAGGCGTGGGGCTTCGCGGCCCGGGTGTTCTGGTCCCAGTAGACCTGGTGATCGAACCAGGTCCGGTAACCGGCCAGATCCACGGTTGTGTCCACGAAGTAGGGAAGGATTTCGACCTTTTCGCCGGCCTCCCAGATCTTCCGGCCCATTTCATAGTCCTCGACCAGGTAGTCCGCGAGGGGTTCAAACCCACCAATCCGGTCGAGAGTCTCCCGTTTCAGGGCAATGGACGCGCCAAGGCAGGCATCGGATATGCCATTGCTTGTAGCAAACGCGACATTGGGAATGAATTCCGTGTTGAAGGAGAGCAGCTCCAGTTTTTCCGGCAGGGAGAGGGCATCGGCCGCCCGGTACAGGGTGGAAATGGCGCCGACGCCGGCTGTGTCCAGAGGTGCTGTGATGATGTTCAGGTAGTCGGGCCGGACGCGGATGTCTGCATCGGAAATCACGATGATTTTCCCGGTGGCCGCCCGGTAGCAGTTCACCATGTTGTTGACCTTGCCATTGGGACCGACCGTGCGGGTATCAACCACAACCCGGGCCCGGTCCGGAAACTCGGCCGCCAGCCTGCGGACGACTGGAAGCACCGGATCGTCCTCGCGCTGGACACCGAAGATGACGTCGTAGTCGGGATAGTCCTGAACGAGGAACGAGCGGAAATTCTCATAGGCCCCACGCTCAAGCCCGTAAACGGGTTTGAGGACCGTCACTCTAGGGCGGTTCTTTGGCGCAGGGGGAAGGGCATTCCCGCGGCGGCGCAGGAACGAAAACAGTGCGAATGTCGAAACGACCCAGTATCCGGCGCTTACGGCGGCGGGAATAGCGAGAAAAATGTTGAAAAGCAGTTTCAAGGGCTTGTTGAGGTTGAGGCGGTCTGGCGTCCCGGAAGTGGCGCCCCCACGCCGGCATCCAAAGGTGAGGCTGGCTAGCACTGGCGGAAGGGGGTGGTCAAACGGGTACAAACCGGGAAATATAAAGTGGACAGAGCGATTTGGGCCACCGGGTGTCGCTGCACGGGAACCCGCAGGGAAAAACAGGTACAGTCTCACCAGTGCCCCGACGCAAGCCATTGAAACCAGAGAGATTCCCGGGCCGTTTCGCCCGGTTCCCGGCCCTGTTTCTGGCCGGACTGATTGCCTCCGCCCAGGTTGTTGGGGCAGAGGCTCCGGAGCAACCTCCCCACGGCGGCGAGTTCCACACCTTTATTGAGCGGCTGAACCCCCAACGCACCTTCGAGGCTGGCGGCAATCGCGTCCAGTTCATTCCGGTTCCGGTGTTCGACTTCGACCCGAATGAGGGGCCCACGGCCGGGGTCATGGGGATTTTTCTCGTCCAGAGACGCTCGACGAATGCCATTACCGGGATCATCACCCCGCAATACACCTGGAACGAGATCATCGGGCACACCGGCACACTCGACTACCAGGGATATTATCACCGCGGTTTCAAGCTGAGGCTCTACGGATCGCTCGCCGAGCGGAACTACTGGGAAGCGATGGGAACCCTGGAAAAGGACACGATCCGGGGAACACCGGCCTTTGCCGCCATTGAGGCCTCCGCCATTCGTGATCCCTACCCTCGCTTCTACGGGATGGGTGCCGGGACCCCAAGCTCCGGCGAGAGTGCCTTCATGAACCAGGAATACCGGGCCATGTTCCGGCTGGGTTACCGTATCGCAGGCAGGTTGAGCGCGGTTGTGGAGGAGGAATACATCCGGTCCAGCATCCGCGATGATGTGATCCCCGGCGTTCCTTCGCTGCTAGCCGCTTATCCGGGGCTCGCGGGTGTGCCCGGCAGCCGTACGCTGTTCCACCGCGCCGCCATCGAGCTGGACACGCGGCCCGAGGGAGAGTTCTCCCGCCGCGGGTTGTTCGCCCGTGTCTACGGCCAGCGGAGCGACCGGCGGGTAATGAGCGATGCCTCCTGGTGGGGCTGGGGTGCGGAGGCTACGGCCCTGTTCCCGCTCGGTGACCGTGTCTACTCGGTCACGCGGGCCCTTTTCGATCATGTGACTGGCTCCGGTGAGATTCCCTTCAACCGGCTCCCCACGCTGGGCGGCGACCGTGCGCTCCGGGGGTTCGGCGGTGGCCGGTTCTACGACAGGGGCCGGTGGCTGTTCCAGACCGAGATCCGGATCGCGGTGGTCCGGCTCGACTGGTTCGACGTGCAGTCCGAGATGCGAATCGACCCGTTTGTCGAGGTGGGCCGGGTGTTCCACGGCATCGACCGGGTGGAGTTCCAGGATATCGAGGTGACGGGAGGGGCCGGGTGGCGGCTCGAGGTCCGGCCCGACATTCTCGTCCGGGTGGACCTGGGTGTTTCCCGGGACGGCCTCGTGGCGTTCGTGAAGATGGGGTATCCGTTCTAGGGGCTCCCCGGTCCGGTTCCTCGGACGTTCTGTGTTTTCCTGTGTTTTTCTGTGGCCAGCAAAATTTGACATAATATGGCCGGATTTCGTGTCGAAGCGTGTCGAGCCGTGTCGGGGCGGGTTCAGTGGTGAGTCCACCAGGCAGCATTGTGTGTTTTTCTGTGGTTTTCCGTGTTAATGTGAACGAAAATTAATGGGAGCTGCGATGGAGAATCCCTCGCCCTGTGGGGAGAGCTGTCTCCAATGAAAAGGTGTGCGGACCACCGAATGAGACTGCCGCCGTGGCCGTTTTAAAGGATAAAGAAACATTGAGCGGGAGCAGAAATTTCTGGCTGAGATGGTCAGGCGGCCTACCGGGAATTATTCGGAATAACAATAAACATGAGTCAAGACCTCAAATTTAAGAATATCACTCCAGATAACGTTCACCTTTGTGATCCTGAAACCGAGCGCTTTTTGGGTATTTCCAGTCCGCGTAAGTTGATGGCGGGATCCATAGCGCATGGGGTCTGGACTAGCGAGTTTCTTAAAGCCAAGTTGAAGGGCGAAGTTCCGATTGAGATCAGGAGACTTTTCGAAGTCGCCCGTGGGGCAATGATCTACGGTTTTTATTTCTATCCCCTTTATACACTCGGGTGCGAGCAACTTTATCGGGTGATTGAGACGGCCATGAATATTTGGTGGGAGCACTCCAGTTCAAATACTGATCAGAAGGTAAAAGGATTTCATCATCGTATCGAATGGCTCGCCAAGGAAGGGCGTTTGACTGGAGAGCGTCTTAAATTGTGGCGTGGGATCAAAGAACTTCGTAATAGTGGTTCGCATCCGGATGACCAGAGACTATGGAGTCCGGAAGAAGTGGGGGTAAACCTTGCAGGAGCGTCAAGATTGCTGAACGAATTGTTCACGAAGGGAATAAGCGGCTGATGCCTCTCTCCCTGGCTCAGATTGTCGACCAGCTATACAATAGAAAAACGTAGCAACTTCCTCTCAGTGGCCCATGCGGGTCTTTTCACTGTGGACGGTAAGCCTCTTTCACAGTCGGGATCGCCGTGGAAACACTGAAAGCCCGGCAGGAAAAGAAAGAACCTGGTTCGAGCTTTCCCCGTGCTCTCCCTGCCACCGGATTTTCTTCAGAAGAAAAAACGCCCCGGCCGCAAATCCATGCAGGACGGCGCTAGCGGCGATGGTCGCCAGTCCGAGACCAAGCCCTTCGATCACCCAGTGCGGAACCTGAACTGCCTGCTGTAAGACCTGAAACATTACCCATGCCCCTTTCGTCTTGCAGGGGCAGTATGCACCAGGAGTGTGTCAGGTAGTGTCACACGCCCCCAAAGCCTTGCGGGGAGCGGGCTAGAGGCCCAGTTCCTTCTCCAGATCCTCGGTCTCCTGGCGGAACTTTTTCTGTTTCTGCTCGTCCTTGGGGGCGGGGGTTCCGCGCCCCTCCTTTGCGGCCTTCACGGCGTCGTCGGCCAGTTCCTTTGAGATTTTCTGCGCGGCGGCCTGGTCACCGGCGACCGCGTAATACTGGGCGGCAGTCATCCGGTCGCCCTTTTTCGCAGCCGCATCCCCCAGCCTTTTCGCATTGGCGCGGGCGGCGGCGGTTTTCGCCGGGTTGCCGAAAAGTTCGTAGAGCAGGATCGCGTCAGCAATGGAGTTCGGATTGCTCGGATCGGCGGCCAGTGCATCGGCGCGGGCCTCGGCCCGGGCGCGGCACTCCTTCAGGCGCGGATCAGAGAAAAACTCCCACCACTGCCTCGCCTCGGTGAGCCGCCGGAGCGACCGCTGGCCGGGGGAGCCGCCACCCATGAGGTCAACTTCCTTGCGGGCGAACTCGTCGGGCTCGCGGGAAAAGGCGGCCGTGCCCCGTTCGCTGGCGATCCGTTTCAGTTCGTCGAGCCAGGGCGAGGGCTTCGGGTAGCCTTCGGGTGGTTCGGCCGCGTGCCGCTCAAGGGTTTCCTTCACCGAACGGAACAGTCCGGCATCGCCCGGGTTCTGGCGCACGGCAGCAATCCTGACCCGGTCGGCGTCTGCATAATGCCCGCCCTCCTCATACCAGGCGATGGCCCCGGCTTCGGGGTTGATCGCGGCTCTCCGGTCTCCGGAACAGATGCCCGGAGGGTCGAGGACTTTTCCGCTGTCGAAGGCCGCCCGGCACCGGCTGTCCGTGTTGTGCAAGATGACCTGGACTGCATAACCGGTCCGTCCGGCCTTCTCGGCCTCACTGGCGAGCCTCCGGGTGAGTGCCACATAGGCGGCGCGGGCATCGGGGATGCAGTAAGCCGCATGCCGGTAGTAGAGGACGGCGTTCAGCGTGTTGCCGGATTTCTCCGCTTTTTGTCCCGCCGCGAACGCGGTTTTCCACTCCGCAATCTCGCAGCTCACGCTGTCGGCGGCGGCCGGAAGGGCCGTGGCAAGACAGATGCTGAACGCAAGGATACTGGATTTCAGGGCAGGGAGCGTTCTCATGGATCACTCTCCGCCCGCGTTCTTCATCTGTTCGCGGATCATCTGCTGGACATTCGGTGGAAGGTTCTCGAAGCCGGGGGGAAGGCCGCCGGGCGCTCCGCTGTCGCCACCTTTCTGGCCCTTGCCGGTTCCGCCACCGCTGCCGTCACCCCTTCCGCTCTTTTTAGGGGTTCCGTCCCCGGCACCCGGGCCGGTCTTCACGCCACCGGGTGACATGCCTCCCATTCCGGGGAACCCGGCCATTTTGGTATAACCTGCCGGGATATCGAACAGGTCGGCAGATTGCGGCCCGATC
>CAZSFB010000117.1:0-7576 GCA_964606035.1 uncultured bacterium
GGAATCCCGACCGTCGATTTCATGCCTGAACTCAAACGCCACGAGATCAGCCTAAACACGATTCGCAGTTACTCACTCGACCCGGAAGAGAACCATTACCGTTATACCGAGTATCTCCTGGTCCACCATACCCAGGCCGACGTCGAAGCAACGAGGCGCAAGTTGGTTGAGGAAACCGGACTTGGCACACCGGATTCCGACGAAATAGGCCTGTTCCTGACCCGTGAGAGGCTGAACCATTACGGTCATGAACTGCTTGCCCGGCTCTGGGAGCGGCGTCTGACACCCACGCTTCTCCAGGACCTGCAAAACAGCCGTCAGGGAAATGTCCACCGGGGTCAGGACTACCTCCCCGGTGGAGTGCCGGTGCTCACACCTGAAGAGATCGGAACCATCGGGAAGTTGCCCGAACCGCCCCGATGACGGCTAGTTCAGGGTTTTCGGATCGGTCCACCCTGGGGGTTCGGAATCGGGTTCACCACCGACAACACGCAACAGCGGACGCCGGGATCTGAACCCCTTATCAGTGTCATGCCAGAACCGGATTTCAGTTTCTCCTGCTTTCCAGCAGAGCAAGACATCGCGTCCGTTCAACCGGCTTGGAAAATCCACAAGGCCCAGATCCAAGTCTTTCACCAAGGCACCTGATTCGTGGATCGTCCGTATCTCGCTTTCCAGGATCGTGGCGAGCTTCCCGATCCTGCTCACAGTCGCCCGTGCCGCTTCCGGCGCTGCCTCAGGATCGCTCAGATAAGGGGAGACATCCTGTATTCCATACTGCTGAACATCCTCAAGCCATGTATCCAGTTCCGCCCGGACGGCAGTGATTCTCTCGAAGGCACGATTCAGCGATGGAATCAGCGCATTGGCATCCGCAATTTCAAAATTTCTTGCCATACCGCCGGGGCTCCGCTGTGCGTCCTGGCACCATTGCAACTCTAGCTGCCCCCGACAGGAGGGTAAACCAGTATTCGGACCGGCCAAATTCGGTCCTGAATGGCCCCACAGGCGCCCCTTCGGATATAATGACGTCCTGCCGGCTCAGTTGTAACCGAGGAAGGAAACTTACGTTGCCCAGCAAGACAGGACTGGTATTGTCTGGTGGGGGTGCGCGCGGCGCCTACGAGGTAGGCGTACTGAAATATATCTATGAGCAGTTCGGAGACAGAGCCCGGTTCGATATCCTGAGCGGCAGTTCCGTCGGAGCAATCAATGCCGGCTTCGTCGGGGCGATCTCGGACAATCCCGGCTCCCAGATCAGCCAGCTGGAAACCATCTGGAACGGCCTTCGGGTATGGCAGGAGCTCCGGTATGGCATCGGCCAGTTACTACGCCTGCCGCTGCTGGTCTTTGGCCGGATTCCTGTTGTCGGGAAGGGGATGACCCGCATCGCGCTCGGGCACAGCCTCTTCGATGTACGCCATCTTGTGCATGTCGTCAGGGACCAGATCCCGTGGCACAAGCTGAAGCAGAATCTGGAAGGCGGCCTCTTCGAGGCGCTGGCTGTATCGGCGACCGAGATCCTGAACGGACTCAGCACGGTGTTCGTCATGTCACGGATGCCGAAACTGCCCCCCTGGACCAAGGACCCGCGCCATCGGGCAGAAAAAGCCGAAATCAGCAGTGCCCATGCGCTTGCCAGCTCTGCCATTCCCCTGCTCTTTCCAATGGTCGGTATCGACGGACGTATCTTCTGTGATGGCGGCATGCGCCAGAATACCCCGATTGGCCCAACGCTGCGGCTTGGCGCCGACCGAATCATCGTCGTCCGGCTGAAATCCGGTATGGGGTACAAGCCTCTTCTCTATCCCTTTGATACGGAACAGCCGCCACCATCTTTTCTGATCGGCAAGCTCTTTAATGCCCTGTTTCTGGACCAGCTGGATTATGACCTCGACCGTCTGGAGAGAATCAACAAGATTCTCGAGGATGGCGAACTGACATTCGGTCCGGATTTTTCCCGGCGTCTCTCAGAGACGACCATCCGGAACCGCGGACAGCAGTGGCGCCGGGTGGAGACGCTTGTCATTGGCCCGACGGAGGATCTGGGCGGCATCGCCGCCGAGGTGATCAGGGATCCCGCATTCCGCAAGGGCATGCCCCTGATCTGGAGACTAATGATGCGGTATCTTGATTCAGGAAGACCCGAGGAAGCGGACCTTCTTTCGTATCTCCTGTTTGATGGCCACTACAGCCGCCGCCTGATTGATCTGGGTTACCGTGATGCACGGAACCTCCACGAAGAACTCGAAAGGTTCTTTTCGCGAGCCGAAGAGGCGCGCGCACTCGAAGGTGAGACCGGCCTTCTTACAGCTGGCGGCGTATAAAGTTTTCCCAGGGAGACTGGCGGATGATCACCGTCCGAAGAAGCGGCGAGCGCGGATATGCGGATCATGGCTGGCTGAAAAGCCGTCACACGTTCTCGTTTGCTAACTACCACGACCCCAGGTTCATGGGGTTCAGCGCGCTCCGCGTTATCAATGAGGACGTGGTAATGCCTTCCATGGGCTTTCCGACCCACGGACATCGCGACATGGAAATCGTCACCTATGTCCTGTCCGGAGCACTTGAACACAAGGATAGCATGGGGAACGGCTCCATTATTCGCCCCGGCGAAGTCCAGCGGATGTCCGCCGGGACGGGTATTACCCACAGCGAATACAATGCTTCTGCCAGCGAGAATGTTCATCTACTCCAGATCTGGATACTTCCAGCCCATAACGGTATCGCCCCCGGATACGAACAGAATACTTTCCCCGCAGACGAAAAGGCCGGAAAACTCCGTCTAGTGGCGTCACCCGATGGCTCCAATGGCAGCGTGACCATCCACCAGAATGCACGCATCTATGCAGCCGTGCTGGATAACGGGCAGGTTGTTTCGGCGGATGTCAGCAATGGCCGAAACGGCTGGGTCCAGATGGCAAAGGGCTCTGCAAAACTGAATGATATCGTAATCAACCAGGGTGACGGAGCCGCCGTTACCGGGGAAACCCGCCTGATGCTTACCGGCACCGCAAAGAGTTCGGAACTTCTGCTGTTTGATCTGCCCTGAACAGGTTCTATTGGCCGGCCTTTTCCTTCTCCAGTTCCCTGGCCCGTTCCTTGAGGATCGGCTCGACCTTGTCGACCTGTTCATGAAGGGTTTTCTGGAGGGCCTTGCGCCGCTCGGCCCGGACGTCATCCGGCAGCTCGCGGATTTCCTCAATCTTCTGGACCGCCGGCCTGAGTGGCTGCTCCTCGTTCGGAACTGGGAACTCCGACTGGCGATTGATTGCTGTCACCTTGCCACGGGGGGCCCCCCCCCGGGTCACATCAGTCACAATAAAATCCATAAGGTACGGAACGCCAGGCTGCATTCGGTCCACGGTCGGCTTGAACTTCTCAGGGAAGTTGAGGAAGGCGATCTGATAGCTGCCGTCTGTCGCTGTCATGATGATCCAGTCCGGCTGCGGACGGCTCGTATATTTCAGCATGATCTGCGCCCGCTTGCCCACGGCCTCTTCCTTGCCCCGTTTGTAGATTTCCGGCACCCGGGTAAACGTCACATCCGCCGGGACCGAGTCATCATAAATATCAGCATTCTGTTCCGGTGGTTTTTCGTCCACTGCTTCCGCAACCGCCACGGGCTGCTTTTTCGACTCGGCTGCCGTCTCTGCCTTTCGGCATGCAGTGGCAGAGGCTGACAACACGACCGCTATCAGGCCGGAAATGATCAGACGGGATTTCGACGCCGTAGCGCTCATGGGCCAACTCTTCTCCTCAGGGTTTATTCCTAAATGCCCCTCCAGATACACCAAGTCAATAGAACTGAATAGGAGCGACCATCAATTCTCAAAGATTTCAACAAGTTAATTGATGGCCTGAAAATTGATTTCGCACCTAGCCGGCAAAAAATAATGCATTGCGACATTTTAAGGTTGACACAAAATGGGAGATGCTTACATCTGGAATGACGCGATGCGTCTTGAAGAATGAGTTTCACACCACAAATGGAGGCCCCAAAACATGCAGATCAAAAATCTTGAGGAAGCAGCAAACTATCTCACCAGTGATGAATTCCGTACCCAGATCGAAACCCAGGCTCGCGAAGCCCTAAAACTCATCTCCGAAGCGGCAGAGAACGGGCTTGGAACCGCCCAAAAGTTGATCGAACAGGCAGCAAGTGACCTCCAAAACCTCAAGCAGGTGTTCGCAGGCCGGACTACCGCGATTACGTCCCAGTTCAAAAGCCAGATCAAAACCGCCTTTGAAAAACTCCAGACCCATAGCTGAAACAGCCACTTCCGTAGCAAAAATGCCTGCTTCGACCCAGCGGGCATTTTTACTAATGGTCACAGGTAGTTAGAAGCGGGATAATCTGGCATAATCAGCCCTTGCCTCCCCTGTCCTGCCGGACTAGATACGGCCCGGTTGGCTGCGGGTACGCTGCAGCCGGAATACATACCGGCACAGGGCCGGGAACTGATGTCCGGAACCAGACCGGACCTGAAATGAGGACGTTCCGTGAGCAACGCGAAAAACAACGAGGCCAAGAAGATCAAGGCTGCACAGGCTGGAGCCGAGAAACGCCTCGAAAAAGCCCGCAAGCAGTTTGGTGATGCTGCCAAGAAAAACAGTCTTGAACTGTGGCCCAAACTTGAGGAACTGCCGAAGGTTGGTGCTGTGGCAGCCGCTGGCAAGATGTCTGCAGACCAGGCCCGCGCCATCCGTGAACCGGCCAAGCGCCGTTCGAAGATCCGCAAGGCCGCCCTTGCCAATCCAGACCTCCGCAAGGCGCGCAAGGAACTGAAGCGGGCGATGCGGAGCACCCGCAAGCTCAAGAAACTGCTGGCTGTGCGGACCGCAAAACCCGCTGAGGCCCCGGCGGGCGAAGCCCCCGCGGCTTCCTGAGGTCACTGGCCTGCGAGAGGCCCCAAGGCTCCCGCCGGCCCAATACCGGCATGTTGACCCGATTCAATTTCATCGCCCGATGGATCGCGACGTTCCTCTTCGGCGCGATGGAGTTGAGCGACAAGCTCCAAGACCGTGTCTGGAATCTCCGGAAAAGCGGTACCGTTGTTTATGTACAGCGGCGCCGGAGCTGGGTTGATTCCGTTGTATTCAATTTCCTGTTCATCAATCACAAGCTGCCACTAATCCGGCTGATCGGCGGCGACATCAACCTGGCCTGGGTGGGGCCATTCCGCGATCTCGCTCGCGCCCTGTTCAGGAAAATCAGATTCGGCGGAAAACAGCCCGCCCCGAAGCTGTTTATCGAGCGGCTCTCGGAGGAACTCTCCGCCGGACGCGAGTCCATGATCTTCCTCGCAAAGGGCCGAAGCCTTGTGAAGGAATTTTTCTCCGGCACCTACCCGTTCCCGGTCATTGTCAGGGCCGCGAGGACTGCCAGCCGGCCGGTCTACCTGCTCCCCCAGTATATCATCTGGGATCAGACGCCCGATCACGCCAAGGCGACAGTCACAGAGCGAATGATCGGCGCCCAGGCCGACGACACCCTGCTCCGAAAATTCATTTCCTGGGTGAAAATGCTCCGGTACGCAAAGGTCGAATGCGCCACTCCGATCGACGTGAAGGCGTTCATTGACCGGCAGGACGACGAGCCCTCCGAGCGGGAGATCGTTCACCGGCTGAAACTTGAGCTTCTGCACGAATTTGAACGGGAACGTCGCGTCTACTCCGGGCCCAAGCTCAAGCAGCGACCCGACATGAAGTCTGAAATCCTGCGTGACGATTGGTTCCTGGGACGGATGCTCGAACTGGCAGAGGAAACCGGCCAGAGCCGCGACCTCCTGATCTACAAGGCCGACAAGATGCTCGACAAGATGGCGTCCGACTACAGCCACCTGTCCACCCGCGCCCTCAATGCAGTTCTCGTGCAGGCGTGGAAACGCATGTGGGACGGGATCGAAATGGATCCATCAGAGCTGGAAAAACTCCGCGAAGCGATGCGGGAAGGCCCGGTCCTCCTGCTCCCCAACCACTCTTCCCATGCAGACTACCTGCTTCTTTCAACGCAGCTCTATGCCCACGATATTATTCCGCCTCACATCGCCGCGGGTGACAACCTGTCCTTCTGGCCGCTCGGCCCCATCTTCCGGGGCTCGGGGGCCTTTTTCATGCGCCGTTCGTTCAAAGGCGACAAGTTGTACAAGCTGGTCTTCGATGCCTACCTCAGGTTCCTGCTCAAGGAAGGATATTTGATCGAATTTTTTATCGAAGGCGGCCGGTCACGTTCGGGCAAGATGCTGCCGCCCAAGTATGGGCTCCTCAGTTCGATGATCGAGCACTATTTCTCCGGCGACTGTCCCCGGCTGTCAATCATGCCGGTCGGTGTCGATTATGACCGCGTGTTCGAGGAAAATTCGTTCAAGAAGGAACTCGAAGGCGGCAAAAAGGAAAAGGAATCCGTACTGGCGCTCGTCAAGATCGTCCGGTTTTTTGGCGAGAAGCGCGGTCGGGTCTATGTGAAATTTGGCGAACCGCTCAGGCTCCGCGAATGGGCGGCTCTCCGTAACGAGACAATGGACGATGCGGATAACCGCAAGACGTTTACCAGCGATCTTGCCGAGGAGATCGTCCGGAAAATCCAGGAACAGCGGATCGCCTCCCCGACCGCCCTGGTCTGCGCCGCGCTTCTCCCGGACCCGGACCGCCCCGTCAGTCCAGTGGAGTTTCAGACCCGCGTCGAGTTGCTGCTCGATGCGGCCGCCGCTGTCGGGGTGAGGCTGTCGGCCTCCCTTTCAGGCCCCAGAAAGGATGCCCTCAGCGCGCTACATGACCGGTTATATGATCTGGAGCGCTCCGGGGTGGTGCAGATCGACCAAGCCACCGGCCAGATATCTTTCCCCCGGAATACGACACTGATCCTCGACTATTACCGGAATACACTTGTGAACCTGATGGCGGATCTCTCCATGACCGCTCTGGCTGCGATGAGCGCGGGCGACGCGCCGGTGGCGGCCACTGCTTCGGAAAAACAGTTTGAAATTATCGAGAATCTCCTTGGCAACGAGTTCATCCGCCCGCGCCGCCTGTCCTTCGAGCAGCGTTACGAGACACTTCAGACCCTCAAGCTGGTTGAACTGTCGAATGGGGAGTCTCCCCTTCACAGCCACATAACTGACCGTGAAGGCATGCGGATACTGGCCTGCCTGACCCGCCTCAACCTGGAAACCGCTTGGCTGGTCATGGATTCCCTGCCGGCGATCGATGGCAAGTCCATCAAAAAGGCAGACTTCATCAAGCTGATTACAAAACGATCGTCCGAACTGTTCAAGTCCGGTGAACTCCGGCATGTGGAAGCCACTTCAAAGGCACGGATTGACGAGACAATACAGTCACTACTGCGGCTGGGAGTCATGGAAACTGGATCAGAGCGGGATGAACTCCGGCCGGGTCCCACCGGCAGACGGCATTCGTATCTGGTTTCACTGCGGCAGATACTGGACCGGACTGGGCCTGCTGGCGTGCAAAAAGGTGCGTAACCCGGCGTCTGTCAGAAGCCTTCAAGGACCAGACGGTCCACCGCCTTTACGAGATCATTCAGGTTCCCAACTACTTCCGCACGGGTAATGTG
>CAZSFB010000117.1:7586-7947 GCA_964606035.1 uncultured bacterium
TCCGAGTCACCGAAGCCCCAGTTCCCCCGGCTTTCCGGGTTCAGCCAAGTGACAGACTTGGCCCTGGACTTGATGTCCTTCAGCACCCAGTCGTTGGGTGCATTGTAGTTGTTCCGCCCGTCCCCGATCACAATCACGTGGGTCTTGTCGTTAATCACGTGGAAATGGTCACGGTGAAATATCTTAAGTGCCATGCCATAGTCCGAATGCGTATAGGGATTGATGATATTTCCCCACATGGCAGCTTCGATAGCGCTCGAGACATCCTGATTCTTGAACAGCGGGGTGATTTCCCCCAGCTCCGCCACGAAGATATAACTCCGGACCCGCTGAAATACGGTCTGGATTGAGTAGACAAACT
>CAZSFB010000118.1:0-7933 GCA_964606035.1 uncultured bacterium
TATATATCCGATGTGCTCCAGTCGGAGGGTATCCCGTCGGAAATCATCGAGTCTGCCCCCGAACGCGCAAACCTGGTGGCCTCGCTTCCCGGAAGCGGCAAAGGCGGAAAACCGCTGATGCTGTCGGCCCACCTGGACGTGGTCGCCGTTGACCCGGAAATGTGGACCCACGATCCATTCGGCGGCGAAGTGGCAGACGGCTTCCTCTGGGGGCGTGGCGCCATTGACATGAAAAATATGGCCGCGATGCAGCTCGTGGTCATGCTGCTTCTCAAGCGGCAAGGCGTGAAGCTCAGCCGCGAGCTGAAACTCGTCTGCGTCGCCGATGAAGAAGCCGGATCCGAAATGGGTTCCCAGTTCCTTGTCGAAAAGCATCCGGAAAAAATCGATGCGGAATACTGCATCACCGAGGTCGGCGGGTTCACGATGCATCTGGACCGGGGAACCATCTACCCGATCCAGGTTTCGGAGAAGGGCATCTGCTGGATGCGGCTTCACGCCCGTGGTGAACCCGGGCACGGCTCCATGCCGCATTCCCACATGGCGACGGTCAAGCTGGCGGCAGCAGTCGCAAAACTGGGCTCAGTCAGACTTCCACAGCATAACACCCCGGTGGTGGAAAACTTCATCCGGACGATTGCCAGCTTTACAAAGACGCCCGGAAACCTGGTGCTTCCACAGCTGCTGAACCGGCGGCTCGGGGGGCCGCTGCTGAATGTCGTTGACCGGCAGGACCCCTGGCAGGCGGCGGCACTGAATGCGATGCTCCGCAATACCGTTTCCCCGACCATCTACCAGGGCGGGAAAAAGGTGAATGTCATCCCCTCCCATGCATCAATCGATCTGGACGGCCGGCTGATTCCCGGTCAGACCTCGGATGACATGATCCGGGAACTAAGGGACATTATCGGTGACGACTATGAAATCGAGATCCTGAAGTATGCCCCCGGAGACGTATTCCCGACAGACACGCCTCTCTACCGGGCGATCACCGGCACGATCAGGAGATTTGATCCGGACGCCCTGCCGGTTCCGTACATGATCACCGGATTCACCGACGCGTTCTGCTACCACCGGCTCGGCATCAAGTGTTATGGCTTTACGCCGGTAAAGATGCCGCCGGGGCTTGTGTTCTCCCGCCTTTATCATGGCCACGATGAAAGGATTCCGGTTGATGGGCTGGGATGGGGAACACAGGTGCTTTATGAACTGGTGGCCGGGTTCCTGACGGAACACTGATACACAGGCCCGCCTATCTGTTGTTGTGATGCTGATTGACCTGAAAAATCCGATAGAGCTTAAACATGGCCTGGCCCAGGTTATTCCACTGCTCCGCCGGTTCCGCACGAAAAAGGAACTCTTCAGTTCCGATCTCTGGCTACAGCACGGACCCGAAATAGAACGGGCGGCGGGCGGCATCGAATACTGGGTAAACCCCGCCCTCCAGCAGTCGCCCTCACGGCCATTCATCCGGGCCATTTCCTGGAATATCGAACGAGGGAAGCGTTACACCTCGGTCCTGGACGGACTCCGCCATGAGTCGATCCGTATGGCGGACATTATCATTCTAAATGAGGTGGATATCGGCATGGCCCGTTCCGGACAACGGAATATTGCGCGGCTCGCCGCCGAGCGGCTTGGGATGCACTATGTATTCGGGAACCATTATCTCTGCCTCGACAGGGGAAACCCCAGGGACACACTGGTCCTCGGCAAGGACGGTGCGGTCATCAGCGAAAAGGACGGGATCCAGGACGAAGAGAATCAGCTTGGACTCCACGGCAACGCAATTCTCAGCCGCCATCCCATACTTCGGGCGGCCAACATTCCGCTCTTCGAGACCAAGGACAAGTTCAGAAGCCGTTCCGACAAGCGCTTCGGCGTAAAAAAAGCCCTCAGAGCCGATATCCTGACACCGAAGGGCGAGATGGCTGTGGCGGCCGTGCATCTGGATTCAGTCGCGTCCCCGCTGAACCGGTCCAGACAGCTCGGAGATCTCCTGGCGCATCTGGACGAGACTGCTGCCTGTATGCCTGTTCTCATTGGCGGAGACTGGAATACCTCAACCTACGACCTGCAGTCGCCGTGGAAACTTTTCCTGAACCTGGCGGCCAAGTTCCTGCGCGGAGGGTTCCCGCACGCAGTGCCTGAGTACATGTGTCCTTACAGGATCTACGACAAGCCGGTTTTTGATGTTGTGGAGCAGCATGGATTCAACTGGCGGGACTTCAACAATCTCAATCACTCAACCACCATGTACGATGTCGAAGACCCGGAATCCGCCAATATCGTCCGGGAGCAAGTCGGAATGATCGGGGTAAAACTGCTGCGCTGGCGGCTTCAGGCCTGGCAAGGGAAAGCCCCGTTGAAAGTGGACTGGTTTGCCGGCCGGAATTGCCGTCCCGCCGGACCCGGGAACGGTGCCCTGGCACCGATGTCGCTTGAGAGATTCCGGCCGGGCGGACGGAAGGCCTCCGATCACGATCCAATTCTCGCGGACATTTCCTGGTGACCGCAAGTCAGATCCCCGCTCCCCCGCTCTCGTCACCCGCAGGTCTTGAATCAGTGCGTTTCCCGCGCCGCTTTCCTCCGCGGTTTCCCTTTTTCTTCTGCCGGGGGAGGTTGCGGATTTCATCGATCCCGAGCGGAGTCTCCCCGCGAGCCACGGAATCAGTCACATAAAAGTCGTAGCACTGCTCAAGTCTCTGGGAATTGCCCACGAGCCGGGCATTGATCTTTCCGGTGACAATTCCGCGCCGTAGCACCATGAAATTCAGATAGATGTTGACTGCAGGAATCCCGAGCCGTCTTGGCACCGCAAGCCGCCGGTTGATCTCGCCGATACGTTCACCGGCCACCGTGAGCACCTGCGGAAGTCCTTTTGCCTCTGAACCCGGACTGCAGATGCTGTCTATCAGGTCATCATTATAGGGAGCCACAGCGACTGTATAGGCGAGTTCCTCTGAAAGTTTTCCCTGCTGGTAATTCCGGTCCGCTTCCTCGAACCTCCGCCAGGCCCGTTTCTGGTGCTCGGTGACCCCAGGGAACGAGCCCAGATGCTCGGCAAGCGGGGGAAGGATATCCGTCAGGAGCCCGGCCTTCTCCAGAAGCGCTAGCGACGCGCAGGAACAGCCCCGGGACAGCTCCCTGAGAAACTCCTCAAGCACACGGGCTCGGGAACAGTTCCGGATCTGCTCGTGATGAATCCGTATGGCCTCCCAGGTGTTCGGTTCTATCTCAAAACCGACCCGCGATGCATGACGGATCGCACGGATCATGCGGACCGGGTCCTCGAGGAACCGGATATTGGGATCCCCGATGGTCCGGATCACCCGTTTTTTCAGGTCCTCGAGCCCTCCCACGTAATCAATGACGGAAAAAGTATCGATGTCGTAGAAAAGGCCGTTGATTGTGAGGTCACGTCTGAATGCATCTTCCTCAGCGGTTCCGAATACATTGTCGTCCCACTGCAGAAGCGGGTTAGCCGTTTCCCCGGCCGGCACGGCATGCCGTGCCGGCTGCACCGGCCGGGGAGCAGATCGCGCGCTGGCATCAGCAGCCGCTTCCGCTGGCTCCTCATCTTCCTCATCCTCGGATTCCGGCTGGGAGGCCTCCGCGACAATCTTCAAGGCATCCGACTCGGTCGGCTCGTCATCCAGTTCGTCTCCGATGGGCTGCCCCGCGTGGACATTATCAGTGAGAAATTCCTGCTCCTCATCACCGGCAAATTCGGATTCCGGCAGCCCATCTGTATCGACCAGCTCGGGACGGGGCGGTGCCCGGAATGTTGCCACTTCAATCACGATCTCCCGGCTGTAGCGGACATGAACCACCTTGAACCGCCGGCCGATGACCCGCGCATTGCGAAAAAGCTTTGCCACCTGACGCGGAGAAGCATCCGTTGCAACATCAAAATCCTTGGGCTTTCGTCCCAGCATCAGGTCCCGCACGGAGCCACCCACGAGAAACGCCCGGTAGCCCGCCGAGCGCAGCCGGTAGAGAACCTTCTGTGCCTCGGGAGAGATCATTTTGCGTGAGATCGGATGCTGGCTACGATCCAGAATAACGGGATTGCCCGGGAGCCCCACCGGCACCCTTCCCGGCTTCTGGTCGTCGTCATTTGCAGGATCATCCCCGCCGGTTTCCGTTTCCCGGCCGAGTCCCGCAACCAGAGGTCTGCCCGCATCACGATCCAAAGTCCGCCCCGGGTGCTTTTGCCGGAAATCCATGCGGTCGTCACCAGAGGGATCTGATTCGACACGGCGGGAGTGGCCCGGCCGGTTTTCGACCCGGGATTCCTTGCCGTTCTTCACGGGATCATCATCCTCGGCAAACTCCCTCCTGAGAGGCGATAGCAGGGATCCCGTAACGACGCACCAGACTGTGTAAAACGACCCGGCAAGTGCGGCCTCCGGGGAGAAATACCGGTTTGCCAGCACTGTCGAGAGCCCCGCATTCTGCATGCCGACTTCCAGTGCCACAGTGAGCTGGCGACGGGATCCCAGTCCGGCCAGCCTGGCTCCCATGTAGCCAAAGAAATATCCAGCTGCATTCAGGAGCACAACGGCAAGCACCACCACGGCGCCAACTTCCATGATCCGCTGTGAATTCTGGGCGGTGACGGCGGCAATGATACCCGTGATAGAGGCTACACTGCCAGCAGCAATCATCGGCTCCGCCTGAACCACCTGCCCCGTAAAGAAATATCGAATACCGAACCCTGCCACCACCGGCAACACTACCGTCAACAGAATATCCGCCATCATGGCCACGGTATCCAGCACAACCGACGTACCGGAAAGCCAGCCAACAATATAAGGCGTGGCAACCGGTGACAGTGCCGTTGACGAAACAGTCATGGCAACGGAATAGGCGACATCGCCGCCGGCAAGGTACGCCATTGCATTGCTTGCCATGGCCCCGGGAACCGAGCCGGTGAGAATGATCCCGAGACGGTCTTCAGGGGCAAGGGGAAGGACCAGCGAAATCAGGAATGCGGACAGTGGCATCACCAGATACTGCAAGGTCACTCCGATTCCCACCGGGAGGGGACTGTTCCGGATCTCCCGAATCTCTTCCTCCTTCAGTACCAGACCGGTGCAGAACATCGTGAATACAAACAAGAGCCGCAAATTGGACACCAGCGGCGATACGACGCCTGGAGCCGCATACGCGACTGCCGATGCAAGGATGACCCATAGGGGGAAAAGTTTTGAAAACGCACTGAACGGTTTCACAGGTGGGTGGTCTCGGCCTCGCGAACATTCCGGCCTTTATAAAGTCAAACACCGTATCAAAAACGGCGTATGCCGGTCGCGCCAGCCAAGTACGCCACCCGGCAAAGGAAAAGCAAGCCCCTGTTTTTCCGGGATAATTCAGCCCGGCTGGCGGGCCGAGAACCGGGTGATTTCCGTGCGAAGCCACTGTTCGACCGTTTCAAGCCGGTCAGACGGCGAAAGCGTCTCCAGAAGCTCCTGTTTCATGTATATGTCCCGGATCAAGTGAAAGGCCGTAAAGTCTGCCAGACGGCCAGCCCCTTTCTGAACGTCAAGTAACGTAATAAGACGGTTCTGGGCGTCTCCTCCCATCAGGAAGCACAGCTCCTGCAGTCCGGACCGGATCCGTTCCACTCTTTCCGAGCCGGGTTCCCGGCTCGCTACCAGCCGTTCGGGCTCAATCGACTGGACAATGGCCCGGGGGTACGGATCACTGGACACCCATTCGACAATCTGGATGCGTGAAATCCCCTGGACCCGGGCCATCCGGTCCACCGGCGAGACGTCTTCCCATCCAAGAATCCGTGCCCGGCACCCCACCGCCAGCGGACGGGGATCATCTGTCCCCCAAGTCGCAGAATCAGCAAGAAATACACCAACTTCCCTTCCATGCTCAAAGCTTTCTTCAATGAGCCGCCGTTCCGGTTCATCCTCATAACAGTTCACCTCCGCCGTCATGCCGGGAAACATGACCGTATCCGTCACGATAAAAACCGGAAGCTCGATTTCGTCTGATTCCTTAAGCGGGTCAGTCATAACAGCTTCCGACCCTAGCGGTTTGCCCGGAGGCGGCCAAGCGGCCGAACAATCGCAGGGATGCCCCGCCTTCCAGGCTCTGGAAAATATGCAACACTCCCTCCCCTATGGAACACCTCCAGCTCCCAAACAGTCTCAATGTGTTTGTAGATGAAAACCACACCTCCCCCTGCGTCGCAATCCAGATCTGGATTGGCGTCGGCTCCGCGGATGAAACCGCGGCGGAGGCCGGACTAGCCCATGTCCATGAACACATGCTGTTCAAGGGAACCCGGAAACGGCCGGTCGGGCAGATTGCGTCCGAGATCGAGAGCCTCGGGGGCGAAATCAACGCCTATACAAGCTTTGACGAAACTGTCTACTACGTGGTGGCCGCGAGCCGTTATTTCGAAAAGGCCGTCGATGTCCTCACCGATGCCGTGCTTCATCCTGCCTTCGACGCGGAGGAACTGGAACGGGAAAAAGAAGTCATTCTTGAGGAGATCAAGCGGGGCGAAGACCAGCCCGCCCGCCGGCTGTCACAGGGAATCTTCAGCACAGCCTTCCTGCATCATCCCTACCGGCTGCCGGTCATCGGCACTTCGGACAGCGTCCGCAGCTTTCGCCGGACCCATGTCCTGAATTTCTACCGGAAATTTTACGTTCCAAACAACATGGCTGTCGTCATCGCCGGTGACGTCACTCCTGCCAAGGCCTTTGCAGCCGTCAAAAAGGCTTTCCGAGGTGTCCGGCCGCGGCCGGTCAAGCGTCCTTCCCGCCGCATGGAGCGTGTGCAGAAGGCCCCGCGCGGCTTTGTCGAGCGCGGCGACATGAACGACATATACTACTCGGCCGCGTACCATATTCCCGACGTCACGCATGAGGACTGCGTGGCACTGGACCTTCTCGCCAACATCCTGGGTGGCAGCGAAAGCTCGCGCCTCGTCAACGAGGTCAAGAACAAAAAGAACCTGGTATCTGAAATATATGCATATGCCTACACCCCCAGGGATGCTGGCGTCTTCATGACCGGCGGCAATCTTTTCCAGGGCCGGGAAGTGGAGGCCATTCAGGCGATCATTCATGAAATCACACGGATCCAGCACACAGCCCCGGGCCGAAGCGAGTTCGAACGGGCGCGGCTCAACCTGGAAAGCGATCTCGTTTACCTGAAAGAAACTGTCCAGGGCCTCGCGCGAAAATGGGGTTTTTACCACATGACCGCCAGGGATCTTGATTTCGAACGCCGCTATCTCGACCGTCTGGCGAACACGCAGCCCGCAGATGTTTCAGCCGCCGCGCAGAAATTTCTGCACGAAAACAACCTGACCTTCGGATTGATGGGTCCGGGGAATACCGGCCGTTCCCAGGAGGAAAAGGAAACAATCCAGTCAGCGATCCACGAGGCGTATCATCATCATGTACGCCACCACTCCATCAAAGCCGCGAAACCGCCGCGCCCGCTGCCAGGTGATGACATCACAGTGCATGAACTCCCGAATGGCATGCGGCTGGTAGTGAGGGAACGCCACTCGACCCCCACACTGGCGATCAAATGCGCCATGCGGGGTGGCTCATTAGAGGAAACTCCGGACCAGGAAGGCATCGGTGCATTTGTCGCCGAAATGCTGACCAAGGGAACCCCCTCCCGTTCGGCAGAGAAGATCGCCTGCGAAGCGGAAGCCATGGCAGGGTCCATTGGCGGATACTCCGGGCGCAATTCGATCGGCCTCGAAATCACCACCCTGTCGAGGTTTCATGACCGCGCGGTGGAACTCTATGCCGATGTACTGCTGAATCCCGTATTTCCCGACAGCGAGGCAGTTCCTGTACGAGCGGAGTTCCTGGCCGCCATCGAACGGGAGCGGGACCAGCTCAGCTCCCTCACTTTCGCCAACCTGCGAAAGGCGGTTTTCGGAACC
>CAZSFB010000119.1:0-7917 GCA_964606035.1 uncultured bacterium
TACGGGCGGCTGATGGGCCGCAGGACCATTGTTTCCATCCTTGCCGGAGTGACCGTCGAATCGCTCCAGAAGTATTTCAGTGGCGGCATTGCCCGGGTGATGCCCAATACCCCGGCACTGGTGGGTGCGGGTGCTTCGGCGGTTTATTTCTCGAAGGAAGTCCCTGCCGGCGACCGCGACCGCGTGAAGCTGTGGCTTTCATCCGTGGGACGTGTGGTCGAGTGCGGCAAGGAAAGCGACCTGGATGCCGTCACGGGACTCTCTGGCTCTGGCCCCGCCTATGTATTCGAGATGATCGAGGCGCTTGCGGACGGAGGGGTCCTGATGGGCCTCAGCCGTGATGTGGCCATTGCGCTCGCAGCACAGACGGTGCTTGGCGCCGCGAAAATGGTGCTCGAAACCGGGCGGCATCCGGCGGCCCTGAAGGATCAGGTGACCTCGCCGGGCGGCACAACCATTGCCGGGTGCGAACAGCTTGAAAAACATGGAATGCGGGCGGCGTTTATCGCCGCTGTGAGGGCAGCCACCGAACGTTCGCGCCAGTTGGGTGCGGCGCCGGGGGCGGCTAAGCTTTCAGAGGGCAGGGGTCCGGCCGGCAGGAAAAAGTAGCCGCGACGGATCATGGGTTTGACAGGGCACACCGAGGGGTGTGCTTCAAGAGGTGACGGGCATGAAACTCTCTCCCATGGAGATCCAGCAGAAGGTATTCAACCGCGGATTTCGCGGTTTCAACGAGCAGGAAGTCAAAAACTTCCTTGAGGCGGTTTCGAGCGCCTATGCAGACGTGGTCCGGGAAAACAACGCCATGCGCGACCAGCTCGCGCGGCAGGAGCAGGAGATTCTCCAGCACCGGAGCCGGGAGCAGATCCTGAAAGACACCCTGGTCACGGCGCAGCGGGCGGTCGAGGAGATGCGCCGGAATGCCCAGAAGCAGGCGGAACTGACCATCGCTGAAGCCGAATTGAAGGCGGACGCCCTGGTGAAGGATGCCCACAACCGGATGGCGGACCTCCAGTCCCAGATCCAGGAACTGAAACGGCTCCGCCTCCAGTTCGAGACCCACCTCCGGTCCGAAATCGAGCTGCATACGAAACTTCTCGAAGCGAACTCGTCGGTAGAGGCGGAGAGGGACCGGGCCGAGAAGAAGATCGCGTTCATCAAAAAGGCGGAATAGCCGGCACACAATGTCACGCACCCATGCCTGGACTCTTGGTCCTCCAGGGGTTGTCTTTCTCCATGTGCATGTCCAGCCGCGTGCCCGCAAGGCTGGCGTTGCGGGGCTCCATGACATGCCATCCGGTCCGGTGCTGAAAGTGTCGCTCCGGTCTCCAGCTCTGGATGGCCGGGCAAACGAGGAACTTGTGGATCTGGTCGCCGGGTGTCTGGAGACGCGGTCGTCCGCCGTGACCGTCGAGAGCGGCCACAAGTCGCGGGACAAGAAGCTGCGGATCGAAGGTGTGACCCTGGAACAGGTTGAAAGGCTTGCGACGGGGTGAAGTCCGCCCTAGAGTCGCAGCCGGAGAGGTTTTCCCCTGATGGTGGAACTGAGACCCAAGGGCCACGGGCATGACGCCCGCAAGTGCAAGTGGAAAGAGCGGGATGAGGCGGCGGTCGCCGCCCTGCCGGAGCACACGACCGGTGTGGACCGCATGAACGCGATGATCTTCAGGTGTACCAATCCCGACAAGGCCGGTCCCACGAGCATGATGCTGTGCAAGATCTGCCGGGAGAACAATGACGGTTATGAACCGGCTCCTGACTCGCCGGACTATCAGGGCCCCGGAACTGCCAGCCGCTAGGCTTGCAGCGGTTCTGGCTGCGCTGCTGGTTGCCGCACTGCCAGTGAGAGGCCGTGCGGATGAGGCCCCTGTCTCCGGAGAGAAACCGGCAGCGGCGGTGACCGCGGATCAGCGTCCGTCGCTGCTCGTGATGCATGTCGTTCCACGGGCCGATGGCCTTGAGGCGGCCGGCCGCGGGGCACGGGAAAGTCTGGTGCGGGTTCTCAAGGGCCTGGATTTCACGCTGTATTCTCCGGCGGATCTGGCGAAACTGATGACCCTTGATGAGCAGAAGAAACTTCTCGGTGACAACTCGACCGGCAACCTGATGGCGCTTGGCCGGAGAGCCGGTGCGGAACGTGTCGTCTACTGCGAAATAGAGAGTTTCGGGAAAACCCGTACGCTCCGGCTGTCGCTCCTGCCTTCATCCGCCAGGGGACCGATCCGGTATGCCAAGGCAGATTATGCCATTAATGCGAGCGATGCGGAGATGGACCTGTCAATTGCCAACGCGCTGATTGACCTTTTCGGCTGGTCCGTGAAGCAGTAGCGGGTTGCCGCTCAGCCGATCTTGCTGACCGGGCGGGCCTCATTCCCTTTCACCCATTCGACGCTGCCATCCGAGAAATATTCCTTTTTCCAGATCGGAACCGTCTGCTTGAGTGTGTCAATTGCCCAGTGGCAGGCCCGGATGGCGTCCGCCCGGTGGGGACTGCTGACAGCAATGGCTACGGATGCCTCCCCGACTTTCAGATCTCCGATACGGTGTTCGATCCGGCAGCGGGTGACTCCAAACCTCCGGACGGTTTCCGATTCCAGCTCGTCCATCACTTTTTCCGCCATGCCGGGCATGGATTCATAGTAGAGACGGTCCACAGAACGGCCGTCCTGGTGATTCCTGACGATTCCCAGGAAGGTGGCAATGGCCCCGCAAACAGGGTCCGAGACCTCGGCCACCAGCCGGTCGACCGAGAGAGGTCCGGTGGTCAGGCGGCTCACTGTGCGCCCCCGCTGACAGGCGGAATGAAAGATATTTCCTCACCGTCCGAAAGACGGTAGTCGCGGCTCACATAGGCAGTGCCGGAGACCACAGCCAGGTGTTTCTCCCTGGCGGTGAACTTCGGATGGCGCGCACCGATGGCCGCCATCAGGGCGGAGATTCCTGCGCCGTCCGGGAGTTCATAGGTCTCCGAACCGGTACCGGTTTCCTCGCGAAGCATGGCGTAGTAGACGGCGGTGACTTTCACGCCGCTTTCATAACTCCTGAGCGGGGTTGCTGTCGAGTCTGGATGTCGCTGGATGAAGTGCCGGATAGATAAGGGTATGCCGCCGGCAGGGGCGTTTCCCGTGTTTGTGGCGGTATGCTAAGGGAACGGGAACCGAGTCGTTTCCATGCCGCAGCGCGGCCCGGACCCGCTTCCGGGAGGCGGGCCGTTGTCTCATGGATCGCCGGTCAGGGGTTGGTGAATGAAATCAGGAATCAGGGTACTCATCTGTCTGTCTGCGGGCCTGCTGGCGCTGTCGGCGCCGGACCATCTGCATGCAAGTGAGGCAAAAACGCTTACCCGGTCCGCCGACCAGGTGGTGCTGAAGGGTGACCTGCTTCTCCGGCTGTGGAACCGGAAAGCCACGAGCCTGCGGGTGCTTGCGAAGCGGGATGGCCGGATTCAGGTCATTCCCTTCCAGATCGACAAGCTGGACCCGGACGGGCAGTACATCATCCCGACGGCCTCCATGTCCAAATCCGTGATCGACGAGACCAACTGGGACACGCGCACGGAGGAAGAACGCCGCCGGGACCGGACCAAGGCGTTCAAGAGTGATGAGTCCCGGCTCCTGAAGGAAATCGAAAAAGGGAAAATGACCCAGGCGGAGTTTGACCGCCGCAAGCGTGAGGCCGAGTGGACCGAAAAGGCCGACGAGTTTGATTACAACGACGAAATCGCGCTCATGGTGAAAGACGCCGGAGACCGGGCGGACCCGGCCGAGTATCCGGCCGATGCCGATGTGGTGGAAGTCACCGTCACCAATCCGCTCGACAGGTCCCGGGCCTGGATTTACGTGGCGGCCTACCGCGGGATTCCGCCGCCGCTCAGTACGGTTGACTATATTACCTATGATCCGAAGGGCGACACAGTCGAGAGCAAATACGCGGTTCTGGATTTCGTGGATGACAAGCCGCTTGTCCTTGAGAAGATCATCGGGAAAAACCAGAAAACCGGCGGCTCCGTGATGCCGAACGTGCTCGACCGTTTCAAGGTCCGGATCACGATCAAGCCGATCATGTTTTTCGCGCTCAACTTCGACGAGAACAACGTGAAGAGCTTTACCGTCGGCTATCTGGACGGGCCCATCCGGGTCATCCGGCGCAACGTGTTCTGGATCGTGATCGGCGGAATCAAGCTGCCCTTCTTCCCCAAGGCGATTGTCTACTTCATGTTCTACGAGAACCAGCTCCAGGGTCCGACGGAGATTTTCAATCCCTTCAATCCGAAATACACCCTGCGGGAGGGGTCCATGTTCTCGGGAGGTGTTGACCTCAGAAAGACCATTTACGGAGCGCAGGTCTACACGGCCGGCCAGACCAGGCCGTTCCTCATGGACGGAAAGATGACGCCGGATGAAAGCGCAATGGCGGCTGACGGCGCCAACAAGCCGTGGTTCGTCGTCTACCGGCCGGAAGAAGAGGCCGCCATCATCGCAAGACTTATTTTCGACGAGGAACTCGTGAAGAAGGGAACCGAGATGTCGTTCCGGTTCGTGGACGATGGAGAACGGGAAGACCCTCCCGAAAATGAAAAGGGCTACCAGTATGTGGGGTATGACGTGGACCTGCTGAAATTCCCCAAGGGGAAATACAGCATCTCCTTCTTCCAGTATCTCGCGTCCCCCTTCAAGCCGGGTGAGGAAAAGCAGTATCTGGATATTTATGACAACCCGCTCGTCTTTTCATCGAAATAGACCCGGCCGGGCTGCCATGACTTTCGGCGGCCCCGGATGAACCACCATGACTGAAGACCCCTTGCAGCCTCCGGGAACGCTGATCCGCGGCCGCACACTTGTGCTTGGCACACTCGCTTTCATTTTTCTGTTCGGCGGTGCGGCCATCTGGCTGAGCTCGCTCCGTGTCCGGACAAAGCCGGCGATTGATACCTGCAATACCATTGGCGTCCATATCGAACGGACCGCAGGAGAAGGGATCGCCGGTTGCCGGGGCCAGCCGGTCCCGGAGCCGTCTCCGGAACGGTTCACGCCGGTCAGTGAACCGGGATTTTCGGTTGAAGGGGTCCGCAGCGGATTTGCCTGCGAGGAAAACCAGCTCCGTTTCGGCTACCGGTTCACGGTCCCCTGTGATGGAATGGACCGGGAAGTGCAGTTCCGGGTGAATCTCCCTCCGAAAGACGTTAATGCAGTCAGGGAGGATCTCCGTCTGGGTGTGGTTGAGGCCTGCCAGGCGGTTCTGGAGATGAACTGTGACTGCCGCAAGGACAGGGGAGTTCCTCCGGGAGTCTATGCCACCACCTGCGGCAATATTGACGCCGACCGCCAGCGGGTGCGTCCGGCTCATTGAGGGCTGGCCCTTTCGCAATGGAGGGCTAGAATGATTCCCAGGGGTCCAGGGGAAAACTGCTGTTTCCGTGTCCGGTGTGCCGGACCGGGAACACCCGGAGAATGATGGACAAGGAACCGTCCAGCCTGCTTACCGTGCTCATCATCGACGATGAGCCGATGATGCGTCAGTCCACGCAGCTGGTTCTCCAGCGGCAGGGTTATGACGTACTGACGGCGGAATCCGGCCGTGCCGGCCGGGACGTTGTCGAGCGGGTGCATCCCCAGGTGGTCCTTCTCGACGTGAAGCTTCCGGACATGGACGGGATCGAGCTTCTCAAGGAGATCAAGGCGATCTCACCCGAGAGCGAGGTCATCGTCATGACCGGCTATGGAACGGTCGAGAGTGCCGTGGACGCCATGAAAAGCGGGGCGTTCCACTACATCACCAAGCCATTCCAGCTTGATGACCTGCTGAACCTGATCTCCCGCGCCCGCGAGCATCACTCGCTCCGCCAGGAAAACCAGGAGCTGAAGCGGCAGATCCAGACGCTCTCCGGTTTTGAGAACCTCATTGGATCATCGGAGAAGATGCAGAAGATTTTCTCGCTGATCCGGCGGGTGGCGGATACCGATTCCACGGTTCTGATCACCGGAGAATCGGGAACGGGCAAGGAGCTCGTCGCCAGGGCGCTTCACAACCTCTCGCGCCGCCGGGACAAGCTGCTCGTGGCGGTAAACTGCGGTGCAATCCCCGCCGACCTCCTGGAGAGCGAGCTGTTCGGTCATATCAAGGGGAGCTTCACCGGTGCGATAGCAAACCGGCCGGGCCGCTTTGCCGCCGCCTCGGGCGGGACACTGTTCCTGGACGAGGTGGGGGAGATGAGCCCCAACCTGCAGGTAAAACTGCTGCGTGTCCTCCAGGAAAAGGAAGTCACGCCCATCGGGTCGGAGAAAACGATCAAGGTGGATGTGCGGGTCATCGCTGCGACGAACCAGGATCTTTCCCGGCTCATCCGTGAGGGCAAGTTCCGTGAGGATCTCTTCTACCGTCTGAACGTCATTCCGGTCCAGATCCCTCCGCTCCGGGACCGCCGGGAGGACATCCCCCTGCTGGTGAAGTTTTTCATTGACCGGTTTATCCGTGAAAAGGGAATGCCGATCCGCGGCATCACGGACGGGGCAGTTGCCGCACTGTCAGGTTATTCATGGCCGGGCAATGTCCGGGAGCTGGAAAACGTTATCGAACGTACCGTGGTGCTGAAAGGTGAAGGCACCATCGACCTTTCGGATCTTCCGGAGAAGCTTTTCGGGGATCCCGCCACTCCGCTCCGCGCACCGGCATTCTCGCTTCCCCAGGGCGGGCTTGATCTCAAGCGTACTATCGAGGATTTCGAGGACCGCCTGATCCTTTCCGCCCTGGACCGGACCGGGTGGAACAAGAACCGTGCAGCAACGCTTCTCAAGATCAAGCGGACGACACTGATCGAGAAACTCAAAAAGCGCGGGATCCAGCCGCCAGCCGGAGTCCTGGACGACCGGGATGGCGGCGAACTGGAACACTGAGACCAGCCGGGTTTCCCCGGCCGTTCTGTTTCCGGCTGCCGGCCAGATAGGGTCAGTGGCCGCCGGACTGGGAGTTGAAGAACTCGCGCCGGTCATGCCGGTGATCGCCCGGATGGGTGACTTTTGCCCCCCGCGACATGAGGAAGTTGATGTCCAGAACGGTGCGGTCGTACTGCACATCGTCAACGATGGCCGTATCCATCCGGATGGCGTCGCAGGGGCAGGCTTCCACGCAGAAACCGCAGAAAACGCACCGGAGGATGTCGATGTCGTACCGTTTCGGGGCCTTCTCGACCGCCGGGTCCTCGATCTCCTGCGCCTCGATATGAATGCAGTGGGCCGGGCAGTTGGTCGCGCAGAGCATGCAGGCAGTGCAGCGGGTGCGGCCGTCCTCGTGCTGCATCAGCCGGTGTGCCGACCGGTAGTAGTGCGGCTGCCAGATCTGTTCCTTGGGGTAGTCAACCGTGATGATGCCATCCTGGTCCCCCGGCAGGGTTCCGCGGGCAATGGCGCCGAGAAGGGGGACTCCTTCGAGCCGCTTGCGGAGCCCTTTGAGGCCGTTGTGCAGGCCCGGAAAAATCGAGGTCCAGGTGCTGGCGAGATTGCGGACCAGCTGGCCGAAGGTGGTGGCCATGCCCCGTCCGATCTCGTAAACGTAGATCTTGTCGAGAAGGGTCGGTTCGGACCGGCGGACAAGTACGACTGTGGCTGGCATCTGGCAGAAACCCCCCGGGGCGGACTTTGGGCCCGCGCCTTGAACTCGGCCTAGGTTAAAGCCAAACGGAAGCCTTGAGTCAAACCGCCTACCCGGAACCCCTCCGGGTACGGGGAAAGACCCTGAAAGTGCAGGCCTATGTCCCAGGAACTACCCCCAGATCAGCTCAATGAACTGCGCCAGATCGAGTTTCCGATCCTGCAGAAGGTGATCCACCTGAACCATGCCGGGATCGCCCCGGTGATGACCCGGGCGATGTTGGCGGCCGCCCATTTCGCCGCCGAGGCAACCCGCACGGCCCAGACCAAC
>CAZSFB010000120.1:0-7815 GCA_964606035.1 uncultured bacterium
CAGCAAGGTCCGCTGGATGTGCCCGGTTGCATCCGTCACAAGCGCTCCTTCTGGATCCGGCGGGTCCAGAACCAGGACCGCTCCGGCAAGTGGCGATCCTTCTGGAGACAGGATTTTCGCTCTCAAAGTTGACGGTAAAGGCGGCGGTACTGATGTGGTAGCAGACGCCTTCGTGGCAAGCCGGATCTCTACCTTCTGAACCTGGTTGGATTGCACCTCTATCGTCGCCGTTTGGGGTTCATAGCCATCCGCACTGACAATGTACTGTGCCTGGCCCGGATCAAGCTGGGGGGAAGCATGCACCATCAACGATGGATCAAATTCGAAAGCCTGGTCGACAGGTTTTCGCAGCCTGACTCTGGCGTCCAACAAGTGTTCGCTGGTCTTTGCGTCTATAACCTTAACGACAAATGAACCGCGCAACGGCGCAATGTTCTGTCCGCAAACAGCATTGGGGTTTACCTGCCGTCCGGAAATGCGCATCTCCATTGGCTCGATCATTTCTCTCACAGCGAGCTGTGCGACACGGGAAAGCGGATCCCGCTGGCTGGTGAACATTGCGTAAGATGTCCGGCTCATGGAGTTGGACCAGACGATCTCTCCGCTTGCAACATCGAGTAGCCGGACATTCAACCCCACAGTCGGTTCATCACCCTGTAGCAGATGCTCAGAGAAATCGGTGCCGGTTGTATTCGGATACCAGTATTCAGATACCGACCCGTAAATCACGCCATCGACGTTCAGTTTTTCACCCAGTGCGCGAGCAAATTCTGCGTTCATGCGTGACGGGAGCGGGAGGTTGACTGCGGCTGCCTGCTGAACGACCTCCGCCCTGTCCATCACGCGAAAAAGCCCGGTCGCATACAAATCAGTCGCAATGAAATCAGCGACGACCATGCCGGCATTGGGATATGATGTAAGGTTATCCAGGGGGAATATGGCGACGCATTGCACGGGCTCCAGAGAAGCGGAAGACCTGACCCATTCCCGCATAAACCTGTTCCCGCATCCAGTGAAAACAAGCGCGAACATTGCCAGCAACGCCATACGAGGCAGTCGGGACAACACGAGTTTCATTGGTTTGCCCCCGTTCTCTTAAGGAGGCCGTCTGCCATATCCCGGGCGATTTTCTGTGCAATCCGATTGACGGGGTCCCGTTCCGAAGTGAACACGTCGTAGCTGGACCTGGTGTTCGATGAAGCCCATATGACGGCCCCGGACCGGACATTCACCATCCGGATAGTAAAGGAAACCGCGGGCTCTCTCGGAGCCTGCCGCAGCTTGTCAAGCCGGTAGTTGAATTCATGGACTATTCCCATCACCACGGCATCGGCCTGGATTTTTCTGCCCAGCTCAACGGCGTAGGACCGGTCAATGAGGGATGGCCACGGCAGCTGTGTTTCCGCGGCAAGGCGAACTGTCGTTTCCCTTTCAATAACCTTGTAACGTCCCAGCGCAATCAACTCAGCAGCAAAAATGTCGGCGACTGCCTCTCCGGCGTTAGGGAAATCCGTAAGATTCTCAAAAGGAGCGACCGCAACGACAGAAATCGGTTCAAACTGTTCGGAACCTGCGATGTAACTTCGCGCAAACTGATTGCCACAGCCAGCCAGCACAAGGAGAGATAGCGCAATCGACAGATGAACACCCTGAAAGGCATTTCGAATAAGCACACTCGTTTTCAAAATATCGGAGATCCTTCTCTGCACCCTCTTCGACGTTTCAAAGAAATACACATCCCGTGTATCTCGCTCCATGACAATTCAAAATCCATGCCAGTTACGCCCAGTTAGCGGTCGTCAGGAATTCGCGGGTAGCCTGACTACCGCAGTGCCTTTGACAGTGGCATTCCCACGTTGAGTGGCTGTTTCAAATTCGCATTCCACTTCCCGCGTCGCCGGGTTAACGTTTTTGACCGTACCTTTACAGGTGACCGTATCGCCCAGGTCGGTCGGCGAAGTAAACCTCACATCGATATCTCTCACAAAGGTCTTTGGCCCACCCCAGTTCATAATATAGCGGCCCAGAAAGCCCATCGACAGCATGCCATGGGCAATGCAGCCTTTCAGGCCTGCCTTATGTGCAAAATCTTCATCATAATGGAGCGGATTGAAGTCCAGGCTGGAGCCCGCATACTTGACAAGCTGGACGCGGGTAATGGAATCGGTAACGAGTGGCGGCATGGCATCGCCGGGTTTAACGTCTTCAAAATACAGTTGCTTCAAGATTGACTCCTCAAGAGGTTCGGGCCGCAGTCTGCGAAGGCGCAATCAGCCCTGATGCCTTGAATTAATGCCAAATGTCGCAGTGCATTGGCAAGCCTTTTCGCAAAGGATTCCATAAGGTTACAGCCTCTGGCATGTAACCTGTCTCACACTATCCAGTTGCAGCGTAAAATTTCGCTTTTACCAAGACGGTTATCAACTTCTCAATCGGTCAGAAACCTGTTCAAGACTGTTAATATCCGAAATGTCAGCATCAAGCTCTTCAACCCAGTGGAGGAACTTCCCCGTGGCCATACGCCGGTGAATCTGGTCGATGTTTCTTCGGTCATTGGCTATCTGTATCTGATGCAGGGCCAGATTACGGGCGAGCCGGGTAAGAGCGGGTTTGAGTTCGTCTCCCTTGCCTAACCATTTCAGGAGGTCCGGAACAAGCCTGTCATCCACGACGGAAAGATCAGCCACCCTTTCTGGCAGGTAACCTTCCGGGAGCTCTCCAACAAAATCCTTACGTGCCCGGTTTACGATTACACCGTCAGTATCAATGCCCAGTCTCTTCAGTTTGTCGACCAGAAACAGTGCTTCTTCAACCGTGATAAGGTTTGCGCTGGTCACGATGGCAAATCCACAACTGTCGGAGCGGAACACCTTGTAGACCTCATCTGACCGTTGCCCAAACCCCCCCATCAGATTGCTGAAGGCTGTAAAAAACTCCGCGGCATCCTTGATCGCCTGTTCTCCGGTGACGAGCGCCACCGTCCGGAACAGCATGTTCTTTCCGAGTTTTGCCAAGGAGAACCCATCCCGGTTCGAAGCACGCATGGCATCAACCATCAGTTTGATCATGGGGTTGTCTTCCAGAATCCCATGCCAGCGCTCTGGAGAGGTAATGAAATCTATCGCGTGCTTTGCCGGCGGAGTATCAATGATGACAAGGTCATAATCCCGCTCATGGTAAAGTTCATGGAACTTCTCCATTGCCATGTAGTCAGGCGACCCGGTAAGCGCACTTGATCCATGAATGTAAGCTGCATTGGCAAAGATAGTGCGGGCAACCTCTTCATTCGGTGCCTTTCGCCGGATCAGGTCATCAAAAGTCTGTTTGGCGTTCAGCATCATTGCGTAAAATTCGCCGCGGCAGGGCCGCCCAGTGAGTTTTTCGATATCCACCCGGCACTCGGCATTATCCGCAAGTGAGACACCCAGCGCTGTCGCGAGCCGCCGCGCCGGGTCGACGGTCATTACTATGACTCTCCTTCCCTCATGAGCTGCAAGGAGACCCATCGCAGCACTGGTAGTAGTCTTGCCTACTCCGCCCGAGCCGCAGACGATGATCGCCCTCTTGGTCCGAACAAGCTCGATAACCGATGAGCTCATCCGATCTGGGTCTCCAGACACCGGGCCACTTCATGTATGGTGGTTTTGTCAAAACGCTCGGCATAAATGAATGGGACATTGACGACGGGAATACCTTCAGGTTTCAGCTTGGCGGCATGGCCGGTCTCAATCTGATACCTTTGATTCGATTGGGTTTCGCATTCAGTGATGGCTTTCAATATCTTCGTTTCAGGACTATCAACCGCAGTGCCCGCCTTTGCGTAATCCCTCAACTTGGCTGCCTGTGGCTCGTCGGCATCAGGAACCGCCCGGCTGTGCAGGCCGTTCATGAAAACGCAGCCAATGCCCACATCCATTGTGGTGCGGATCGAATCAATGAACTCCATAGTCTCTATAACGGGCATTTCCTGAGCAATGGTAACCAGATTGAGCCGGGTCCGTTTCGGGTCCATCAGGAAATTGTTGACATTCCGCGCCACCGGAATCAGTGGCCCGACTTTCACTACATCGATAAGGGTCTGTGGCATCGTTAGAAAGAAAAGGCCATGCCCGGTCGGTGGTGCATCATAGACAATCAGGTCATATTTTCTACGCCCGCGACGATCACGTTCTTCCGATAACAGGTAGATGGCGAGCATGAGCAGCAGTTCTTTAACGCCCGGTGCTGCCACATAGGCCATTCGTATAAACTCGGTATTAAAGACGGCCTTAACGATAGCCCTGACCTTGATCACGCTGGTGGCATAATCCTCAAGCGCCTGGTCAGACACCAGGGATGCTCCCCACAAGTTAGGGAATATCTCCCGGGGCTGATGGCCCATTGGCGGTACCTGGAAGATTTCGTGGAGGCGGCCAAATGAATCGGGCTTGGTATCGCTTTCTATCAGCAACACCCGCTTTCCCTTGCGCGCAGCGAGTACAGCCAAAGCCGCTGACAATGTGGATTTGCCAACACCGCCCTTTCCTGAATTGATCAGTAGGGATTTATCAAGAAGCGAAACCATCCGAAGCAAGTGCCCCGGAGGCTAACACCAAAATGCATTCCGGCAAACGGCCAAGACTTCAATAAATGCGCAGGGCATGGGCCCCATATTACTTCCGGAAGAATCCAAGAATACCCTTCATCACGTTCTTGTCTGAACCTGCAACCAGTTCAAGTTCACCATTATCAAAGCCGATGTAGCCGCAATCATCGCACTTATCGGCAATAACGACCTTGAAATTGAATTCTCGCATCTGACCGCCACATTTGGGGCATTTCATCCAGTGAAGCTGCTGACGACGCTTTTTTTCCTGTTCAGCACGTTCTGCATCCAGCTTTGTACGAAGCTGTTTCAACTGCTCCTGATCCTGCTGCTTGAAATATTCTTCCTCGAGGGAAACAGCTTCGTTGTTTGTCAGCTTTTTGTAGTTGTCGGTCATGTCGGCAACCTTTCTCTGATAAGTTCCGGGAGCAATTTGCGCCGTCCGCGTAGTAAATGTCAACGGCGGAAATGGCAGCCCCAGCTGTTTTCTGGAACTATCGTGTCTGCATCCCAGTCAAGATTTAGAAGTCTTAATTACGGTCAGGTTGGCGAACCTCACCATCATCTTTTTCTCACCTGCCTTGGCAAACCGGATAGACACCAGTTCCTGGCCATTTACTAGAGCCCGCTCAGTAATAACACCCGGTCCAAAGACTGGATGATCTACCTTCACTCCCGGATGAAACGGAGAAGCCGCTTCATGACTGGTCTCCCCTTTTGCCTCGGCTCTTGGCCCGGTGCGAACCTGCAGGTGCGAAGCGGGGATGCCATCGTTTACAGGTCCAGTGGGGACCATTCCGCCGGACTGATCAAAATCCCATGTTCTGGATACTTTATGTTTCTCTATTGGCGAACCGGACATACCGACAGCCTCAATAAGCGATTGCGGTATTTCTCCTACAAAACGGGACGGATCCCGGACATACGTATTGCCATAGCTGCGGCGCAGCTCGGCGCAACTCAGGTATAGAAGTTCCCTCGCCCGTGTAATGCCAACATAGGCAAGCCGGCGCTCTTCTTCGAGCCCCTCACGGTTCATGGCTGTTCGTTCAAGGGGGAACAGCCCCTCTTCCATTCCCGTCAGAAATACCACAGGGAATTCCAGTCCCTTGGCCATATGGACAGTCATTAGCGTTACCCGGTCACCAAAGTCAGATACCATATCAACTTGGGACAACAGCCCTACACGCTCAAGGAAAAGCTCAATACTCGGACCCTCTGTACGTTTTCTGAATTCGTCAGCCGCGTTAAGGAGTTCTCCAAGATTTTCCAGTCGTGCGGATGCCTCCGGAGTGGACTCATTCTCCAGCGAGTCAATCAATCCGCTTTCACGGTAAACCAATTCCAGAAAGCCACGGACATCGGAGGTATTTCGCTGGTGCTCTAGAACCTCGATAATCCTGACAAATCCACCGAGCCGTTTCGCCGAAGCGGGCTTTGGAAAAGCGTCTTTCGATGCCATGCCGGCCGCAGCCAGCATGGGCAGCCCCCGACTGCGGGCATATCCGGAAAGTTGTTCAATTGTGGTTTGGCCAATGCCCCGTGCCGGACTGTTGATAATCCGGAGAAACGCCTCATCGTCGCTGGGATTTACGGCAAGCCGGGCATATGCAAGTGCATCCTTGATTTCGGCCCGTTCATAAAATCGCATCCCCCCAAGGACGACATAGGGTATGCTTCGCCTTAGCAGTTGTTCTTCCAGGACCCGGCTCTGGGCATTGGTGCGGTAGAAGACCGCGAACTCGTTCAGTTCCCGGTCAGCTTCCCGATGCAGCCGGCCAATCTCACCAATTACAAAATCCGCCTCGGATGTTTCATCTTCCGCGTAATGGAATTTCAGGGTCTCGCCGCCTGCCTTTTCTGTCCAGAGAGTCTTGTCCTTGCGATTCCTGTTCTTCTGTATCAGGGCTGATGCAGCTTTAAGAATGGGTGAGGTGGAACGGTAGTTCTGTTCCAGTTTGACGGTATGATGGCCCCGGAAGTCCTGTTCAAAATACCGCAGGTTGGCTGAATCTGCCCCGCGCCAGCTGTAGATAGACTGGTCATCGTCACCGACCACCGCAAGATTCCTGTGGGTTTCAGCCAGGTATCTGATGTACTGATATTGGACGAGATTCGTATCCTGGTATTCATCTACCATCACATAATTGAAATTACGCTGCCACCGGCTTCGCACTTCGGCGTTGTTCCTGAAAAGCACAACCATCTGAAGAATCAGATCGCCAAAATCCAACGCATTGCATTGCTTCAGTCGCTCCTGGTATGCGGAGTAAATCCGTCTAAACCGGTCATCAAACGCCCGGTCCTCATCATCCCATGAGTCTTCTGGAAGCAACCCCTTGTTTTTCAACTGGTCGATTTTCCACGAGATACGCTTCGGATCAAATATACGAGGGTCAAAATCCAGCTCGGAAATGACCTTGCGGATGACCGACAGGGACTCTGTTTCATCATAAATGCTGAAGGGTGACTTGTACCCCAGATGTGGCGCATCGTGGCGGAGCATTCTCGCGCAGATTCCGTGGAATGTGCCAATCCACAAATTGGGCAGTCCACGTCCGATCAGCTCTTCCACCCGGGCGCTCATCTCGCGGGCTGCCTTGTTCGTAAAGGTTACAGCCAGGATTGCCCACGGTTCGACGCCAAGATCCCTGATAAGATGGGCGATACGGTACGTGATCACGCGAGTCTTGCCGCTTCCGGCACCAGCAAGAATCAGCAGTGGTCCTTCGGTATGAAGAACTGCCTCCTTTTGCGGAGGGTTCAGCCCTGCATCTGGAAGCATAAGCCCGGTGCTTACTCGACGGTAACGCTTTTCGCCAGATTTCTGGGCTGATCTACGTCACAGCCGTTCTGCACCGCAACGTAATAGGCAAGCAGCTGGAGGGGGATTGTCATTACGGCGGGAGCTACGAGATCGCCCATTTCGGGAAGCACAATCAGCTCATCTGATTCTGCTGCCAGCCTGGCGCCGGCCGTATCTGTCACCATGATTACGGGAGCCTCCCGGGCACGCACCTCGGCTAGATTCGAAGCTGTTTTATCCATCTGTAGCCCCTTGCGCATTACACTGACCACCGGGAATTCCCCGTCCAGCATCGCGATGGGGCCATGCTTCATCTCACCGGCCGGGTACCCTTCCGCATGGACATAGCTCACCTCTTTCAGCTTGAGGGCTCCTTCAAGTGCGACAGGCGCCAGATCACCACGGCCCAGAAAAAGAAAATTCC
>CAZSFB010000121.1:0-7792 GCA_964606035.1 uncultured bacterium
GGTCATCGTGGAAAACCGGGATATTCAGCTTATCGATCAGCTGGAGATCGACTTCGAAACATTCCGGGGCCTTGATGTCCACCAGGTTGATTCCGCCAAAAGTGGGTTCAAGAGCACTGACGACCTTCACCATCTCGTCAACAGTGTCCGCCTTGATCTCGATATCAAATACGTCCACGTCGGCGAACCGTTTGAAGAGGACGCCTTTTCCCTCCATCACGGGTTTTCCGGCGAGCGGGCCGATGTTGCCCAGTCCCAGTACGGCGGTACCGTTGGAAATTACGGCCACGAGGTTTCCCTTGGCTGTATACTCATAGGCCAGATCAGGATCCTTTTCGATCTCAAGACAAGGCTGTGCCACGCCGGGTGTATAGGCCAGGGAGAGATCCCGCTGGGTGGAGCAGGGCTTGGAGGAGATAACCTCGATCTTACCCTTGCGGCCCTGTGAGTGATATTCGAGTGCCTGATTCTTCATGGGTTCACTTCTGGCGGCAGGGAGCAGAAGCTTCCGCCGCCCGTTCTCGATGGGCACCGGTCCATTCCGGTGGGATTCCGCGCGGTTGGGTAAGTCCCTGGATCCCCGTCCCGGGAATACAGGACCCACCGCCCGGCCGCCGGGAGATAGCAAAACGGCTCATGGAGACGCAAGGAGGGGTAGGGAACCATCCTGCCGTCTCTTGACGGAGTGCCTCCAGCGGGTTCAAACAACCCCCGACCCTCCGGGGATATTCCATGGGGCCGCCAGTGGTAGCTCTCAAGCTGGAAATGCCGGAGAATCCGGGTGGAAACGGGGACTTGGCGCAGATGCTGGCTTTCGTGACAGGTGCGAACGGGCTGCTTGGATCAGCCGTGGTAAGGGCGCTCAACAAACGCGGCGTACGTGTGCGTGGACTCGTGAGGCCCGGTTCTGACCGTTCTACCCTTGAGGGTACTCTCTGCGAGATTATCGAGGGAGACCTGAACGCCATTGAGGCACTCCGTAAAGGTGCTGAAGGCGCTGACTGGCTGTTCCATTGTGCAGGAACCACTGCCAGCTGGTACGGTGATCCCAAAGTCCATCACATCACCAATGTGGTGGGCACTTCAAACGTTTTTCACGCGGCCAGGCTGCACCGGGTAAAACGTGCAGTATACGTAGGGACCATTGCGGTACCGTCGGGTCTGAAGTGCCCCTTCGCCAGGACCAAGCTCCGTGCCACCGAGATTGCCTTCGAGCAGATCAAGCACGGAATGCATGTCGTGGCGGTTCATCCGACCGTACTGGTGGGTCCACGTGACGCCAAGCCTTCTCCAATGGGTCAGGCCATTATTGATTACGTGAAGGGGAGCCTGAAGGGCTATCCCTCCGGCGGCACCGGCGTGATCGACGTGGAAGACTGTGCGGAATACATGGCACTCGCCATCGAGCGTGGTCTGCCCGGTCATGAATACATCCTTTCGGCCGAATACCTTTCCACTGACGATATTTTCCGGATGATAGATTTCCTTCTCAAGCGGCCCTATCAGGGGAAGAAGCTTCCGTTCTATGTGACCACGCCGGCGGCTGCCCTGGGCGAGCTGGGTGCGAAACTTTCGGGAAAAGCTCCGAGGCTTTCCTGGTTCGCCGAGTCGTATCTGAAGCACAAGCCCGGCAATAGTCCTTCTGGCGAGGAAGAGCGCCGGGTCCTCCGTCTGCCGGAACCCAATCCCGCCGAAGTGGCTTTTCTCAAGGCGATCAACTGGTTCCAGGAAAAGGGCCAGCTCCAGAAACATATCGCGACGTACTGAGCGTTGCCGTTCGGGTTCCGGGGGTTACGGTTGCCCCGGAAGTGAAGCAGGGCCTTGAGGCCCTGCTTTCGGCGTTCTGGGCCAGACGGGGTTTTCGGTTTGCCACTGACACCGGGATCAGCTAGTTGACTCGCCAGTCAATTTTCAGGGTGCAGCCGCCCTTGGGGGGCCGGGCGCGCCACTGGAAGTCAAACCTCAAGGAGTGAACGGATCATGGGTCGCAAGGTATATGTAGTGGGCGTCGGGATGACCAAGTTCGAGAAGCCGGGCAGCCGGCCGAACTTCGATTACCCGCAGATGGCCAAGGAATCGGGAACGAAGGCACTTGAAGACGCCGGTATCAAGTATGACCAGGTACAGCAGGTAGCGGTGGGATACTGCTACGGTGATTCGACCTGCGGTGAGCGCGCGGTGTACGAACTGGGCCTCACAGGCGTACCGATCTACAACGTGAACAACAATTGCTCGACCGGCTCGACGGCCCTTTTCCTCGCCAAGCAGCTGATCGAGGGCGGCCTTGCCGACTGCGCGATGGCTCTCGGGTTCGAGAAGATGCAGAAGGGCTCCCTGGGATCGAACTTCCAGGACCGTACGAATCCCATGGACAAGCACATGATGGCAATGATGAAGCTGCGGCAGTTCGCCCCGGCTCCGCCGGCAGCGCAGATGTTCGGCAACGCTGGCCGCGAGCACATGGAGAAGTACGGCACCAAGAAGGAGCACTTCGCCAAGATCGGTTACAAGAACCACAAACACTCCACAAATAACCCTTATTCGCAGTTCCAGGACGAATACTCCTTTGAGCAGATCATGTCGGCACCGGTTGTTTATGAACCGCTGACGAAGCTCCAGTGCTGCCCGACCTCTGACGGCTCGGGTGCCGCGATTCTCGCCAGTGAGGACTTCGTGAAGAAGCACAATCTCCAGAAGAAGGCTGTCGAGATCATTGGCATGGCAATGGCCACCGACTTCGCGAGCACGTTTGAGGACAAGTCCTGTATCAAGATCGTCGGCTCCGACATGACGAAGGCTGCCGCAAAGAAGGTTTACGAGCAGTCAGGTTACGGTCCGGAGAATGTGAACGTCGTGGAACTGCACGACTGCTTCTCCTGCAACGAACTGGTCACCTATGAAGCTCTCGGACTCTGCCCTGAAGGACAGGCCGGGAAGTTCGTGGACGAAGACGCGTTCACCTACGGTGGCAAGTGCGTTGTGAACCCTTCGGGCGGCCTGATTTCCAAGGGCCACCCACTTGGCGCCACAGGCCTTGCCCAGTGTGCCGAACTGAGCTGGCAACTCCGCGGAGAGGCCGACAAGCGTCAGGTCAAGGATGCGAAACTCGCCCTCCAGCACAACCTGGGTCTCGGTGGTGCTGCTGTTGTGACGATGTACAAGAAGGCATTCGTCTGATCCCTGATACGGACTGAGCCAATAAGAACGCCCCGGGTGATCCGGGGCGTTCTTTGTACCGTGGAGTTGCAGGTAGTGGCTTGCGGATGCAGACTTCAGGGAATGAAGGACTTTTCAAGACTTCAGGCCCATCCCTGGCATGGGATTCCGGCCGGTGACGTGGTTTCTGGATGCTTGAGTGCATTTGTGGAAATTGTCCCTTCTGACACTGTGAAATACGAAGTTGATAAAGCATCAGGTCATTTGAAAATTGACAGGCCCCAGCGTTTTTCCAGTCTTTGCCCCGCTCTGTATGGGTTTATTCCGCAGACCTATTGTGGGCGCAGGGTCGGAGACCGGTGCCGGGTGCGCACGGAGGTATCTGAGCAGATTGTCGGCGACGGTGATCCTATGGACATCTGTGTCCTGACAGAACGCACGGTGGCACATGGAGGATTCCTGTGCCGGGCAAAAGTTGTGGGCGGTCTTCGCATGATCGACGGCAACGAAGCCGACGACAAGATTATTGGTGTGCTGGAGGATGATCTCGCCTATGGAAAGTTCAATGACGTGATGGACTGTCCTCCGGGCCTGATCGAGCGCCTTCGGCACTATTTCCTTTCCTACAAGCAACTCCCGGTGGACCCGAGCCGCAGGGTCCGGATTGCGGAAGTCTATGGCCGGGAAGAGGCACTGGAGACCATCCGGCAAGGCATGTCGGACTATGCGGAGAAATTTGGTGCCGGCTGAGATGTATATGGTTGCTGCCTGGCGGGCTTATACCCTCATTTGCACACCATGATTAGTGTCGTGGGTGGCGACTTCGAGGGCAGCCGCATGGGAGCTCTTCAACTCGCAGACTGTCCGCCCATGTTCTGTGAGAACGAGCTCGCAGCGGGCGATCTTTGAATTCAGGCAGTGCGTGAGAGGGCCTTTCGGGTTCTTGTAATACAGGCCGACCATGTCTTCCTTGGCGACCTGCATGAAACCTTTGAGGTGTGTGTCCCCCGCCTCGACATCAAAAGTCCACCGGTTGGTCTCGATACGGCAACCGGGGGAAATGGTCCCCTTCAGTGTCAGCATGGGGTAGTTTTTCCCCCGGTAGCGGAGAAACAGCCGGGTGACCGGGGGTGTCCATAAGGGGCCAATCTTGAGTTTCCCCGTGAACCCCTCAAAGAAAGTGTCATCCTCTCCGCCATTCCAGACGGAACAATGTCCCCAGGCATAGAGATCCGTATGTTTTGACCCCCAGTTGTGGCCTTCCATCCCCTTCCAGTTGTTGATCACCAGCCGTTGTCCATCGACCTCCAGCCAGCCACGGAAAGGGGTGTCTGGATAGGGGGAAAGTGCCTTAGACGACGGTACCTTGGTCCTGTAAAGCTTTTCATTGGGGAAGTGATGGAAAGACTCGCCTTTGGGATCAAACGCAAGATCCCAGGCGATCGTATGACCGTTAGCTGAAGCTTTTCCGGAGGTCATTCCGGTTGAGAAGCGGCTTTCGCCGATTTCCACCCCAACAGCTTCCCGGCCCAGTTTGCACGTCGAGACCGGGTAGGACTGCTTGACCGCTACATGGTTATGGGAAGCGCCGTCGAAGTAGATGGCCCATACATCTCCAGTTGCCTTTTCAGGCCTGCCATCTGGCTGAAAGACAGTGAACTTGAGCCAGAAAGCCTGGGGTTCGGTTGGGTGATTGGCCTTGAGGAAATAACTCTCCACGTGGCCGGCAGTTGACGACGGGTTGTAACGGACCAGGTTGTCGATTTCGTTCTGTGTGGGCATGGCAGAAGCCTAAACCACCTGTCGTTGTGATTGCCAAGTACTCTTTGAAGGGTATTCAGGCTTGGGGTGCGGTACGAACCATTGCCTTGGGTGCCATGCGGGGTTTAAAAACGGGGTTCATGGCCAAGTCCCAGACGACCTTCAGCTGGCCCGAAGCGGGCGCCTCCAGAGTCCCATACTGGGTTTACTCCGATCCGGACATCTACGCCCGCGAGCAGGAGCGGATCTTCAGCGGATCTACCTGGAATTATGTGGGTTTCGAGTCGGAAATCCCTTCGGCCGGGGACTTCAAGCGGACTTTTATCGGGGAACGCTCCGTAGTGGCGGTCAGGGACCGCGAAGGTGTGGTTCATGTTGTCCTGAATACCTGTGCCCACCGGGGGGTCCAGTTTTGCAGGCAGCACTCAGGTAACACCAAGAGTTTTGTCTGTCCCTATCATCAGTGGGTCTATGACCTGAAAGGGAATCTGGTCGGGGTCCCGTTCCGGAAGGGCGTGAACGGGCAAGGCGGGATGCCTGAGGATTTTGATCTCGCCGTGAATGGCCTCGTGAAGCTGAGGACAGAGGTCGTGAATGGCGTCATTTTCGCTTCATTTGCCCCGGAGGTGATTCCGTTTCGCCAGTATCTGGGCGACTCCATGTATCACTATTTTGTCAGGGTGTTTGACGGGCGCCCGGTTCGTATTCTGGGGTATTCGCGCCAGCTGATTCCCTGCAACTGGAAACTGATGTTTGAGAACATCAAGGATCCTTATCATGCGAGCCTGCTTCACGTGTTCCTTGTGACATTCGGACTGTTCCGTGCCGACCAGAAGTCCGAGGTAAAACTGGATCCAACCGGCCGTCACAGTGTCCTCGTTTCCCGCAAAGGCGAGCAGAAGGCCAGCGAAGGGACTGCGGAGATGCGTTCATTCAAGGCCGATTACAAGCTCACGGATCCGAGGCTGCTGGATCCGGTCAAGGAATTTCCAGATGACAACACGGTTGTCATGCAGACGATTTTTCCCAATCTCATTGTCCAGCAGCAGTCGAATACCCTTGCGACACGCCAGATCGTTCCGAGAGGTCCCGGTCGGTTTGAACTGGTGTGGACCTACTTCGGCTATGAGACGGATGATGAGGCGATGGTCCGGCGACGGCTTCGCCAGGCAAACCTGATGGGCCCGGCAGGACTCGTTTCAGTGGACGATGGAGAAGTCCTGGAGTTCACCCAGGACGGGGTGCGAGCCAATGCGGGTATCGACGGTATTCTGGAAATGGGCGGCCGTGATACTGCAGACACCGGTCACATGGTCACCGAAGCCGCTATCCGGGGATTTTATAACTACTACCGGGAGATCATGGCGCTCTGAGAGGCTGGTTTGGCTTCGTGCGTGGCAGAGATATGGATATTTCGAAGCTTTCATCCACCGCCCTGAGATTCGAGGTGGAGGAACTCGCTTGCCGGTATGCCGAGGTTCTGGATGACGACCGGCTGGAAGAGTGGCCGGACTTTTTTACGGAAGATGCTTTTTATCAGATCATTGCCCGCGAGAATCACGACCGGGGACTTCCACTTGCTACCATGCTCTGCGAAAGCCGGGGCTTTATCCAGGACCGGGTAACGGCATTCCGGCAGGCCAGCGTGTATTCACCTAGGTCGCTGAGGCATCTTGTGACGGGAATCCGGGTATTGAAGGTTGAAAGCGGCATCATACACGCCAGGGCGAATTTTGCAGTTATGCAGACTCTCATTGACGATGAGACCCGCGTGTTCCTGGCTGGGCGGTATGACGACCGGATAGTCGCAGATGGTGGCCGTCTCAGGTACCGCGAACGGCACTGCATCTACGACACGCTTCGGATCCCGAATTCGATTGTTTATCCGGTCTGAACCGGCCGGGTTGAAAAAGCGGTTCCGGGGTGGCATCCGTAACGCGCCATGGCGGGACGGACAAAACTTATTCTCTGGGACATTGATGGTACCCTGATCCGTTCAGGCGGTGCCGGAGCGCGGGCCCTCAACCGGGCTTTTCGCGACCTGTACGGGATCGATAATGCCTGTGACTCTGTCGATTGGGGCGGGATGACCGACCCGTTGATTGTCGACGTCCTGATCGATTTCCATTTTCGCCGCCCCGCAACCCTGGAGGACCGGGAGAAAACCCTGGCCGGTTATCTGGCCTATCTGCCGGAAGAAATTGAAAGTGCCTCGGAATACCGGGTCATGCCCGGGGTCGAGGAGGCTGTTCGACAGATGCACTCGTCAGCAGAATTTCATCAGGGGCTTGGAACGGGCAATCTGGAGACCGGCGGCCGGATCAAGCTCGCGAGGGCGGATCTGGGCAAGTATTTTGAATGGGGCGGCTTCGCTTCAGACTCCGACCACCGGGCAGACCTGATAAGGGTCGGAATCGAGCGGGGACGTCAGGCGGCAGGAGAAGACGTACCGCTTGAGCGAACGGTTATCATCGGCGATACCCTGCGCGATATTGACGCCGCCCGTGCCTGTGGAGCGAAGGTCGTGGCGGTTGCTACCGGGGCCAAAGCGCTGCACGAACTCGAAGCGGGCCGTCCGGATCTTCTTCTGGAAGACCTTGCGATGCATTCCCGCGATTTCTGGAACTGGCTCGATCGCCTGTAGCTGTCTGTCTACTGCTGGTTCGGAGGGTTATCACCCTTCAGATTGATAACGGTCTCGTGCTGGGCGCCGGTGTCCTTGTCCCGCGCCGTAACCGTCAGGATTCCCTCTGGATCCAGGTGGAAAATGGCTTCAATTTTTGGCACACCCTTTGTCGCCGGCCTGATGCCGGTAAACGTGAAATTGCCCAGGATCTCATTGTTGAGGGCATTTTCGGCCTCGCCCTGTCGGATC